>MWCV01000038.1 GCA_002070215.1 Chloroflexi bacterium ADurb.Bin180
GCGCCGTGGCACCATACCCAGTGTACCGGATTCACCGCCTGCACACAAAACGCCAGGTCGTTTTTCAACACTCTCATCAAATGAACGCTTGTTCGCGGGGATGAGCCGATGCTATAATGCGACGTTACCAGAGTGAGGGAGGCATCAGCCAGTGGACCTGTACGAACGTTACGCTGCCCTCCGGATTCAGGGGGATTTGGTCAGCAAGATTGAAGATGAGGTGTGCATCGAGGACACGTTTCGACTGCACCTGAATGACGTGCCTTTGGCCCAGATCATCGCCAGCCCGGACCAGCTCATGGAGCTGGGGGCTGGTTTTGTAATCTGCGAAGGGCTGGCTGAGCGCGTGGACAGAGTGGTGGTCTCCGGCCACGACATACACATCTCGGCGCCGACCAATGCTCGAATCGACTATGAACTGCGTTCCTCAGGTTGCATTGGCGTTCGTGGCTTGCCGAAAGTGGTCAGATCTGACCTGAGCATCACCAAGGACGAGGTCTTTCAGGTGATCGGCGAGATCGAATCGGCCGTGTGGAAGCAGACGGGCGGCGTGCATTGTTCGGTTTTATTTAGCAACGGGCAAATCGTGGCTCGCTCCAGCGACATTGGTCGTCATAATACCGTCGACAAGGTTGTTGGGTACGCAGCGCTGAATCAACTGGATCTGAGTCGCTGCGTCATTGGCTGTACGGGGCGTCAGCCGGCGGGCATGGTGGGCAAGGTGGCCAATGCCGGTGTGCCGCTCGTCGCGACCAAGGCCGCCACCACGGACGCGGGCATAGCCATCGCGGAACGCTCCAATGTAACGCTCATTGGCTTTGCGCGTGGTGACCGCTTTACGATCTATGCCCATCCCGAGCGCGTGATTGGAGTTGTCGGCCGGTAATGGCGGCTATCAGCGCGGTGGTGCTGGCTGGCGGAAAAAGTCAGCGGCTGGGTATCGACAAGACGCTGCTGCGGCTGGACGGTGTCTGGCTGCTCGAGCGGATCGTTGAGCAACTGCGCACGCTGAGCGATGACGTGTTGGTGGTGGCCAACGAGCCATACAAGCTTGCGCCTCTCGGGGTGCCGATTGTGCCGGACCAACAGGTGGGCATCGGCCCTCTGGCCGGAATCCTGGCGGGCCTGGCAGCCATGCAGCACCAGGTGGGCCTGTTCGTCGCCTGCGACATGCCCCTGCTCAACAGGCGCCTGCTGCGGTACATGGCGCGACTGTCGGCCGACGTCGACGTGGTTATTCCGCGCAATGGCAGCGAGACCGAGCCCCTGCACTCGTGTTATAGCAAGGCCTGCGTGGAACCGATAGCCGCGGTGCTGGAGCAAGGCCAGAGAAGGGTTATCCACTTCTTTGACCGAGTCCGAGTACGGTACGTCGATCCGGACGAGGTAGCCGCTTTTGACCCGCAAGGGCTGTCGCTCTTTAACATCAATCGGCCGGAGGACCTGCAAAGAGCGCAACTGTTGCTCCGTCAGGCCCGGCAGGTGCAGGGCGCGGCTGACCCTGGCGCCGGGCAGAGTGCAAGGATGCGCACGTTGGTGATCGGCTACGGAAACCGGGACCGCGGAGACGACGGGGTTGGCCTGGACATCGTGCAGCGCCTGCGCGGCGAGCTCGGCGTTCAGCCCCTTGCTGACGGAGAATCGGGCCTCGAGCGGCGGGGCGGCGGCATCGATGCGGTGTTCCTGCCGCAGCTCGTGCCACAGTTGGTTGACCTTCTTGTCGACTACCAGCAGGTGGTCTTTGTCGACGCTCATACTCGGCCGGACGTGACCGGGTTGCACTGTGCCGCGATCCAACCCGGCTCAGCAGTGGCCGCTTTTGCCCACCACCTGGGCCCCGCGGTTCTGCTGGCGCTGGTCGAGCGATTGCGGCGGCAACGGATTCCGGCCTTTGCCGTGTCCGTGAGGGCCTACGAAATGGGCTTTGAGCAGCGCCTATCGGCACGTACTGCCACCGGCGTAGCACCGGCTGTGGAAACGATCCTTGACCTGATCGATGCGAACACGGTCGGCTGGCCGTCGGACAACCCGGGAAAGAGCTGAGGCGAGTGCACGAACTGTCGATCACCCAGAGCATCTTGAACATTGTGAACGAGCACGCACAGCGTGCCGGCGCAGCGAAAGTGACGACGATCAACCTCACTGTGGGGGAACTGACCGGGTTTGTCGATGATTCGCTGCAGTTCTACTTTGAGATGTTGAGTCCAGGCACCCTGGCCGAGGGCGCCAGGTTGAACATCACGCGGGTGCCGGCCACAGTGCGGTGCCGGGCCTGTGGGTCCGAGTTCCACCTGCAAGGTCTGCAGTGGATCTGCCCCCAGTGCCAGGCCGTTGGCGGCGACGTACTGCGCGGCCGCGAGTTCCAGGTCGAGAGCATAGAAGTAGTTCAGGGGGAAGCGAAGTGAAGGTATCGGTTGTGCAGGGCATTCTGAGCGCGAACGATCAGCTTGCTGCGGAGAATCGAGATCAGCTCCGACGCCATGGTATTTGCACGGTCAACATCATGGCTTCTCCAGGCAGCGGCAAGACTAGCCTCATCTTGCGTACCCTCGAGGGGCTGGCAGGTCGACAGAGGGTCGGCGTGGTCGAAGGCGACATCGCATCGACGGTGGACGCGGACCGAGTGGCTGCTTGTGGCGTGCCCGTTGTCCAGATCAACACTGGCGGCCAGTGCCACCTGGATGCACCGATGATGCGCAAGGCGCTGGGCCAGCTTCCGCTGGAGCAGCTCGACCTCATTCTGGTGGAGAACGTTGGCAACCTCATTTGCCCGGTAGATTTCAAACTCGGTGAGGACCTCAACGTGATGATCGCGTCGGTACCAGAGGGCGATGACAAGCCCTACAAGTACCCGGGCATCTTTCTGGCCGTGGATGCAGTGGTTATCAACAAGGTGGACCTGCTGCCGTACGTGCATTTCGATATGGCGGCGTTCCGCAAGCTGGTATCGGGAATGAATCCCGATGTGTGTCTGTTTGAGGTGTCCTGCGAGACGGGGCAGGGCATCGATGAGTGGGTGGCATGGATCATCGAGCAGCGCGAGAAGAGACGTCGGACCTAGTCGCTCGCTACGTCGAGCTGACGGGCATCGTGCAGGGTGTAGGCTTCCGCCCTTTTGTGTACAACCTGGCACTGGGTCACGGACTGCGCGGCTGGGTGCGCAACACGTCAGCCAGCGTTCAGGTGTACGTTGAGGGGGCGCCCGCGCAGGTGGACGCCTTTGTCGGTGAACTGCGCAGCAAAGCCCCGCCCCTGGCGCGGATCGAAAGCGTTACCGTTCAGGCGTGTACACTGCAGGGAGCGGAGCGGTTTGTCATTGAGGAAAGCCTCCCTCAGCCGGGGGCCTATCAGCTCGTGTCGCCGGACATCGCCACGTGCGCCGACTGCCGGCGTGAGCTGTTCGATCCGCAGGACCGAAGGTACGGCTACCCCTTCATCAACTGCACCAACTGTGGACCGCGCTTTACGATCATCGAGGACATTCCTTACGACCGGCCCAACACGACCATGAGCGAGTTTACCATGTGCCCGGAGTGCCGGGCCGAGTATGAGGACCCCGCAAACAGACGTTTTCACGCCCAGCCGAACGCCTGTCCGGTGTGCGGGCCGCACCTGCAGTTGATTGACAAGGCCGGCGCTCCGCTCCAGCAGGCGCAGCAGTCGGCCGAGGGTGGGGACCTGGCGATGATCAGGGAGGCGGTGCGGCTGCTCAAGGAGGGCCGCATCCTGGCGATCAAGGGCCTGGGGGGATACCAGCTCGCCTGCGATGGTAGAAACGAGGAGGCGGTGTGCCTCCTGCGTTCACGGAAGAAGCGGCCAGCCAAACCCTTCGCACTAATGATCGAGTCGGTGGGGGAGATACGCCGCCGCTGCCAGGTCAGTGACAGCGAAGAGCGGTTGCTGACATCGCCTGCGGCACCCATCGTGCTCCTTCGCCAGAAGCTGCCCACGGACATTGCACCGGGGGTGGCACCGCAGAACAACTACCTTGGAGTGATGCTGCCCTGCACGCCGCTGCATCATCTGCTGATGCGCGAGGCAGACCGTCCCCTGGTGATGACCAGCGGCAATCTCTCGGAGGAGCCCATCTGCAGCCAGAACGATGAGGCTCTGCAGCGGCTGGGCCACCTGGCCGACGCCTTTCTCGTGCATAACCGCGGCATACACTCACGCTATGATGACAGCGTGTGGATGGTTCCGGCTTCCGTGGGGCCTCAGCCCATCCGTCGCGCCCGTGGCTACGCTCCCAATCCAGTGCGGCTCAACGGTCCTATGCCCCGGGTTCTGGCCCTCGGCGCTGAACTGAAGAACACCTTCTGTCTGACTCGCGACCACTACGCCTTTGTCAGTCAGCACATCGGGGACCTGGAGAACCTGGAGACCCTGGAGCACCTGACGGCCACCATCGAGCTCTATGAACGACTGTTTCGTTTCACCCCCGAGGTCGTCGCCTGCGACCTGCATCCGGACTATCTGGCAACGCAGTACGCGCAGGAGCGTGCCAGGGAGCAGGGTCTGCCGCTCATTCCGGTACAGCATCATCTGGCTCACATTGCCAGTTGCCTGGCCGACAACAACTGGCCTGCGGACGGCCCACCGGTCATCGGCGTGGCACTGGACGGCACCGGACTGGGCGGCGATGGTCGGATTTGGGGCGGCGAGTTTCTGATTGCCGATTGCCATTCGGCGAGACGCTTTGGACACCTGGAGTATCTGCCCCTGCCGGGAGGCGACTCGGCCACGCGCAAACCCTATCGCATTGCTCTGGCCTACCTGCAGGCACTGCTGGGAGAGGTGCCTCATGTGCCTGCCCTCGAGGCCGTGCCGCGGGAGGAGCTGGAGAACATACAACGCATGGTGGCGGGCAGTGTGAACACACCGTTGACCTCTTCCTGCGGGCGCCTCTTTGACGCCGTGAGCGCACTGCTTGGCGTTTGCTCGGCAACGAGCTACGATGCACAGGCCGCCATCGAGTTGGAAATGGCTGTCGGGGACATTGACGCGGCACAGGTTGCCCCGTACGCGTTTGGCCTGGACACGACCCCAGAGGGCGGCATGCTGCGCCTCCAGCCGCTCTTCCAGGGGCTGATCACTGACCTGCTGGCTGGTGTCGGCGTACCTACGATGTCAGTACGATTCCATCGCACGGTCTCAGCGATGGTGACGGCAATGGCCAGTCTGATTCGCGAACAGCACCAGGTAGACACCGTCGCATTGTCGGGCGGCTGTTTCCAGAACCGGCTGCTGTTGCGCCTGTGTGTCGAAAGCCTGCGGGCAGAACGCTTCGATGTGCTCGTGCACCATCAGGTGCCAAGCAACGACGGCGGAATCTCACTCGGCCAGGCAATTGTCGCTGGCCTGCGGATGGCCGGGGCATCCCGGCAGAAACGGGTCCTCTAAGGAGTCTCTATGATGTGTCTGGCAGTACCAACCAGGATAATCAGCATTGACGGTCAGATGGCGGAGGTCGACATAGGCGGCGTGGGGGCGAGGATCAGCATCGCGCTGACGCCAGCAGCCAAGGCTGGTGACTATGTGCTTGTTCACACCGGCTTTGCCATTGAAGTCCTTGACGAGGCCGAGGCGCTGGAGACCCTGCAGATGCTGAAAGAGATGCAGGACTCGGCGCAGCCGGCGCCAGGGTGCTCCACGGCGGGTCAGCGGTGAAGTTCCTCGACGAGTTCCGCGATCCAGTCCTGGCGCGCAAGCTGCTGGTTGCCCTGGAGTGCCGCGCCACGAGGCCGGTTCGCTTCATGGAGTTCTGCGGGGGGCACACGCACGCCATTCTCCGCTCGGGCCTGAGGCAGTTGCTGCCAGCCAACATTCGGCTGTCGTCAGGGCCGGGGTGCCCGGTGTGCGTCACGGCCAGCTCGGACATTGACCGGGCCATCACGTTGGCCAGACAACCAGGTGTGATCCTGGCCACGTTTGGCGATATGATTCGAGTGCCGGGAGGAAGGCCACGCGGTCAGATCAACAGCCTTCAAGAGGCCAGAGCCGTCGGAGCGGATGTGCGCATCGTGTACTCGACTCTCGATGCGCTCGACATCGCCCGGTCGAACCCTGCCCGCGAGGTGATCTTCCTGGGCGTGGGGTTTGAGACCACCGCGCCAACAATCGCCGCCGCTGTTGTTCAGGCCGAGTCCGAACGACTGCCCAACTTTTCGGTCTTGTCCCTGCACAAGCTCACGCCACCGGCGACCAGGGCCATTCTGGATGCGGGTGAGGTCCAACTATCGGGCATCATCGGCCCGGGCCATGTCACGTCGATCATCGGCGCCAGGGCGTGGCAGTTCTTGCCTGAGGAGTATGGCATGCCCTGCGCCGTCTCCGGTTTTGAACCGCTGGACATTCTGCAGGCTGTGGCCGCGCTGGTGGAGATGGCTATGGCGGGCAAACCGGCCGTCAGCAACCAATACGGCCGTGGGGTCAAACCAGAGGGCAACGTCGTCGCGCAAGAGCTGTTGAAGCGGGTGTTTCACATCGTGCCAGCCGAATGGCGCGGGCTGGGCGTCGTTGGTGACAGCGGACTGGCCCTGCGAGACGAATACCGCTCCTTCGACGCCCTGGGCCGTTTCCCTCTGCCAGTAGAGGCCAGTCAGGAACCTGTGGGCTGCCGCTGTGGCGATGTGCTGCGCGGGGTGATTGCGCCTCCCGAGTGTCCTCTCTTTGGGCGGGTGTGCACCCCTGATGATCCAGTGGGGCCCTGCATGGTCTCTGGCGAGGGCGCCTGCGCGGCATTCCTCCAGTACGGAGTGTGACGGATGAGCGATTCCTTTGTTGTGCTGGCGCATGGCAGCGGCGGCCGGCTAACACACGATCTTATCCGCGAGGTCTTTGCCCGGCATTTCCGCAGCCCGCTGCTGGCCACACAGGATGACTCTGCCGTATGGTCGCCTGTGGTGCCAAAAGGGGCACGGCTGGCCATGACTACGGACAGCTATGTTGTTCAACCTCTGTTCTTTCCCGGTGGTGACATTGGCCAGCTGGCCGTCTGTGGCACGGTCAATGACCTGGCGATGGTCGGGGCGCGACCACTCTACCTGAGCGCCGGGTTCATTCTGGAGGAGGGCCTGTCCTTTGCCGACCTGGAGCGGGTCGTGCAGTCGATGGCGCGCTCTGCAACGGACTCGGGTGTGGAGATCGTCACGGGCGACACGAAGGTAGTGGATCGCGGCAGGGCGGGTGGCGATGGGCTGTTCATCAACACAGCCGGCGTCGGGATCGTGCCGCCGGGGATCAGCCTGTCTGGGGCCAATGCCAGGGTGGGCGACCGGGTGATTCTGAGCGGTCCCATCGGAATGCACGGGATGGCTATCATGACGCTTCGTGAAGGCCTGCGTTTCTCGCTGCCCCTGGAAAGCGACTGCGCCCCGCTGAACGGGCTCGTAGAGACTATGCTCGAGGCCGGCCCGAGCATCCGCTGCCTGAGAGACCCCACCCGTGGGGGACTGGCCACTACGCTCAATGAAATCGCCGGGCAGAGCAGAGTGGGTATCGAAGTAGACGAAGGGAGTATTCCCGTACCGGAGGCAGTCCGCGCTGCCTGCGAGCTTCTCGGTCTCGATGCGCTCTATGTGGCCAACGAGGGCAAGTTGGTCGCCATTGTTCCGGCGGCCGACGAAGAGCGCGTTCTTGAGGCGATGCGCGGGCACCCCCTCGGACAGCAGGCAACCTCTATCGGACGGGTCGTTTCAGACCATGCCGGACGCGTCGTGCTTGCGACCACGCTGGGCGCCCGCCGTGTCCTGGATATGCTGTCGGGGGCTCTGTTGCCGCGTATTTGTTAGGAGCGGATCCGGACCGCTGTTGCCCCAGCGCGCCTAACCATGGAAAGAAAAGAACGGCTCAGCGTCAGGCTGAGCCGTTCTCTTTGTGCTCTGCTCAGGAAGCGGTAGAAGTGCGGCGGAACAGCTTGCCCAGATCGCCCTTTTCCCAGACCACCAGCAATGGCACGGCGATGAACAGCGAGGAGTAGGTGCCGCTGATCATGCCGATCAAGAGAGTGGCGACAAAGTGGCGAATGGTCACACCGCCGAAGAACAGGATGGCAAACAGAATGAAGAAGGCGTTCAACTGGGTGGCCAGCGACCGATGCAGGGTCTCCAGAAGGCTGCGGTTGACGATGAGCTCATAGGGCTCGCCGCGCCGCTTCGGAATGTTCTCGCGGATGCGGTCGAACACAACGATGGTATCCTGCACCGAAAAGCCCGTGACCGTCAGCATGGCGGTGAGGAACAGAGCGTCGGCCTCCCAACCCAGCAGCAGTCCCAGAATGGAGAAGGCGCCCAGCGTCACGAGGACATCGTGAAAGGTCGCGATGGTGGCACACAGGCCGTAGCGCAGCGCGTGCGGCACCTTGCGCCAAGCAACGATGATGAAACCCATGATGGCGATGGCTGCGGCAGCGATGGCAATGGCAGCGCTGCGCGTTGTCTCGCGGCCCACCGTGGGCCCGACCTGGTCAAAGCGCAGCTCGGTGGACGGGCCGAACTGGGTCGTGAGCTCGTCCTTGATGGCCGCCTTTTCACCCTCAGCCAGTTCTTTCGCGCGGATGAGCACCGTGAGCTCGTCGGTAGTCGTCTGCACCACCGTGTCGCCGTACCCCCGGTTGACAAACACCTGGCGTACAGCCGCTGGTGCTACTGGCTGTTCGAACCTCAGCTCCCACAGCGAGCCGCCTTTGAAATCGATGCTAAGGAGAAGCGGGCTGCCAAACCGCACCCAGGAGATGCCCATGGCAATCAGGCCCGGGATAATGACCAGAGCGGAGATGAGGAAGTACCACTTGCGCTTGCCGACGATGTCAGTCATGTAGCCTCCCGATTCCTAAAGGCCGATCAGCCATTTGCTCTCGCGCAGCTTCTCGCCGCCGAGGGCATAGAGGGCGCGGATGATGGTGCGGGTGACCGTGATGGCGGTGAACATACTGACGAGCACGCCGAGGAACAGGGTCACGGCAAAGCCTTTGACCATACTAGCACCATAGTTGCTGCCAAACCAGTAGAGGATACCGCAGGTAATAAAGGTCGACATGTTCGAGTCGCGGATGGAGGTCCAGGCTCGATCGAATCCTGCCTGGATTGCCGAGCTGAATCGCTTGCCCTGACGCAGCTCTTCCTTCATACGCTCAAAGATGAGGATGTTGGCGTCCACTGCTGTGCCAATGGAAAAGAGGAAGCCAGCGATACCAGGCAGAGTCAGTGTCACCGGGATTAGCTTGAACAGGGCAAAGGTGATTAGCGCATAGATGATCAGCGCGATGTCGGCTACCAGCCCGTGCAGTCGGTAGTACACCAGCATGAACACAAGCACAATGATCACGCCGATGGAACCGGCACGAGTGCTCTTGGCCACCGAATCCTGGCCCAGGGTAGGGCCGACGCTGCGGTTCTGAATCACCTTGAGCGGGACGGGCAGCGCGCCGTAACGCAACTGGACGACGATGCTGCGGGCTGCCGCGAGCTCAAAGTCACCGGTGATTCGCCCCGAGGCTTCGGTAATCGCGGTCTCGATCTTGGGGCAGGAAATGACCACGCCGTCCATCACAATGGCCAGGTAGCTGCCAATGTGCGAGCCGGTATGCGCGGCAAAGATCTTGCCGCCATCGTCAGTCAACTGGAATTGGATCTCCGGTCGGCCGTACTCGTCCTGGCCGACCTGGGCAGTCTTCAGGTGCTGGCCGGTGATGACCGTGCGGAAGATGCGGATGCTTGGAGTTGGGCTCGGCGTAGGCTCTGCGGTGACAGTTGGGGTCACACCTTCGGTGGCGCCGACCGCAGGCGTAGCAGAGGGAACGGGCGTGGCTGTGGCAGCGATAGTCGGCGTCGCAGTGATCACAGGCGCAGGAGTCGGAATGCCAAACTCGCCTGTCTCGCGGTAACTGCTGCGCACAACGGTTCCTGGCGTCAGGAACGTAGTGCCGGCGTCGATGAACTCGAGCAGACCGGTTTGCCGAAGGGTCGAAATGGCCAGGTCCGGATCCTGAATACCGGGCAGCTCGACCACGATGCGATCCGGCGGCGCCAATTGAACCAGAGGCTCGGTTACGCCAAGGCCGTTGACGCGGCTCTCAACGATGGCTTTGGCTGCCGCCAGCGCGTCCGAGTCAATAGTCTGGCCAGGGGCGGGGTCGGCGGCCAAGACCACCTGCATGCCGCCCTGGAGGTCGAGGCCACTGTGTATCTTGATAGCGCGGTCGATATTGATCGGGCCAAAGTGAATGCTCAGGCCCGGATTGCCGGGCCAGACAACCCAGATGGCCAGGCCAGCCAGGATAATGATAAGCATCAACAGTGTCAGGTCGCGTTGCTGCATCTACTTCCTCCACAGCCTTCACAAGGCACATAAATGCCACACCCGGGCCGGGTGTGGCCGGCGCGCCGCGCGCACATTCGGCTATTCTAATCCGCGCTCAGAGTGCTGTCAAATTGACTCGAGGGTGGACAGGTAGGCTACTACCCCGTCCAGGACCTGCTCGGGGGTTAGATCATCGGTGAGGACGTACAGGTCGCAGTGGGCCCTGGCATGGGCGAGGCGCTGGCGCTCGATGTCGTTGTAGTGAGGTACATAGTGGTGTTCTCCCCGCCGCGTTGTCACTTCATCTGAGGCGTCCAGGAAAATCAACACATCGGGCCTGGAAATGGCCTGCCACATATAGGGCACGTCAGAGTGTTCCTGTACGCACTCGTGCACCTCATAGCCCAAGAGCCGCAGACCCTTGGCCAGGGTGCTCTTACCGCTGCCGCAGACGCCTACCAGGACCACTCTCATCACACTCTGCCTCAGAATGGGGGCATGGGAAAGCGCATGGCCAGGCGACGCGCCGGGTCGACGGAGGTTCGGGATAGCAGCCCGAGGACCAGCACGCTCATGTCATCGTGGGGCCGGCCCTGATCGCGCGCCATGGCTTCGGCGAGAAGCGCATCGGCGAGCGCCGCCGGCGAAGCGATGCCTTGCTCGAGCCTCGTCGATAACCAGTCAGCCAGCGCGAACCCGGCACCGTTGTGTTGGCCTGCCTCCAGGATGCCGTCGGTGAACAGTATCAGCCAGGTCGGCGCGAGCAGGGGCAGCTCGAGAATGACGGGCTTGGTGCGCGCATGGATGCCGATCGCCTCGCTGGGCTCATCCCACACACGCAACCTGGTGCCGTCAACGATGAGTGCCGGGCAGTGGGTGTTGCGCGACAGAACCAGTGTCCTGGTCTCGAGGTCGAGGGAGGCGATGGCCAGCTCGCAGGAGACCTGTCCCTGACGGTGAGTGCGCAGATAGTCGTGCGTCGCACGGGCAGCCGCCCCGTCGCGGACTCCTTCCGCCAGCAGCGTGATGGCCTTGCGTGCCACCAGGCTGCTGATGACCTTGGCGGCCCGACCGCTCTGTTGCCCATCGGCCAGCACGAGAGACAGGCCGCCATGCGGCCTCTCCGTCACCTCGAGTGTGTCGCCGCTTTCGCTGACCGCATACTTGCTGACTTTGGCGGCACCCACCTGCAGTTCGAGCTCGCTATCGACTGTCTGCCTGACCATCCTGCCTTTCCTCGAAGGACATATGATTCCGGTTCCGGACGTTCGTTAACCTGATTATAGCCTCGCGCCCGGGGCCGCAGAAACGCAGCCAGATCAACCGCCGGCGGTGCGCGCCAGGAAAAGGCTGGCGGTTTGACGATTCGCGCGTTGCCCTATAGAATGGTAATTGATAGGGACACAGCCGCCCCTCATTCCTCGCTGAAGCGGACAACACATGCTCGGAAGCTGAGGAGTGGGGGTTGTTTTTGTTGGACAGGAGACAAGGGCGTAGTTGATGCGCATCGGCATTGACGCTCGGCTCGTTTTCTACAGGCAAGCGGGAATTAGCCAGTACACAGTGCGGTTGCTGGAGGAGCTGGCGCAGGTTGATCCTGCGGTGCAGTATGTGGTGCTGCAGAGTCGCAAGGACCAAACCAGGCTGGCGGATCGGCCGAACCTGTTGAGGCGCAGCCTCTGGACTCCGCCCCATCATCGCGCCGAGCAGTTGTTGTTGCCGCTCGAGCTCGCCACGCTTGACCTGGACGTGCTCCATAGCCCGGACTTTATCCCTCCGTTCCGTCGCAACTGCAAGTCCGTAATCACCATCCACGACCTGAACTTTTTGATGTACCCGCACTTTCTCACCCCGGAGAGCGCTCGTTACTATGGGCAGATCGACCAGGCAGTGCGGAGCTGTGACCACATCATCGCCGTGTCAGAGTGCACCAAGAGGGACGTGATCCGCCTGACGGGTGCGCAGGAAAACAAGATCACCGTGGTCTACGAGGCGGCTCATCCTCTGTACCGGCCGCTCAATGACCCGGCCTTTTCGGCCGAGGTCAAGCGCCGCAACGGACTGGAACGCGACTTTGTTCTGTTTGTGAGCACCATCGAGCCGCGCAAGAATGTTCCGACGTTGCTGATGGCATTCCGGCAACTGCTGGACGACTATCGCCCGGAGGTAGACCTGGTGCTGGGCGGCGAGAAGGGCTGGCTGTTCGAAGAGGTCTTTGCCCTGGTAGACAAACTGCAGCTAAAAGACAGGGTGCGCTTTGTCGGCAAAGTAACTCCGGAGGACTTGCTCGGCCTTTACAACGCCGCCAAGATCCTGGTTCATCCCGCTTTCTACGAAGGCTTTGGCCTCCCGCCGTTGGAGGCGATGGCCTGCGGCACGCCGGTGGTTGTGTCCAACACCTCCTCTCTTCCGGAGGTGGTGGGCGATGCCGCTCTGCTCGTGGATCCGAGCGACGTGGAAGGCCTGACTGTGGCGATGTGGCGAGTGTTGAGCGATGCGACTCTGCGCAAAAAGATGATCGACAAAGGACTGAAGCGGGCCCGCCAGTTCTCGTGGAGGAAGGCGGCGGAAGAAACGTTGGAGGTCTACCGACGCCTGGCCGGCGAGAGGCCAACGCACCAACAGCGGGGACCGTCAACACCAACGCCAGATTCTGGCACCGTGCGCACCTAGTTGGAGCCTATGACCAAGCGGATTCTGTTCCTTACACCGCAGCTCCCCTTTCCCCCGCAGCAGGGCACCGCCATTCGCAACTGGAACCTGATGGTGCAGGCGGCCGCGCGCAATGAGGTGCACCTGCTGTCATTCAGCGATGGTGAGCCTTCCCCGGAGCAGCTGGCAGCCGTGAACAGCATTTGTGCGAGCGTGCGTATCGTTCCGACTCCGAGCCGTACCCATATGCAGCGTCTGAGCACGACGCTGTTCTCGCCGCTGCCGGACCTGGCCCTCCGGCTGCGGTCGTCAGCTCTCAAGCAAGAGTTGGAGCAGGCGCTCGCCGCGGTCAAGCCTGACCTGCTGCAGGTTGAGGGACTCGAGATGGCCACGGAGGTCGCTGAAACCGCCCCGGCCAGGCTGCTGTACGATGCCCACAACGCTGAGTACCTGCTGCAGAAGCGGATGTCTGTGGCTGATGCCGCCCACTTACGGCGGTGGCCCGGGGCGCTCTATTCGTTCCTGCAGTGGCGCAAGCTCAGGGCCTATGAGGCCAGGGTCTGTCAACGAGCACATCACGTGTTAGCCTGTTCGCCACTGGATGCGGCGGCGTTGCGCGAGATCTCTCCCGGGCTCGAGCCGCTGGTGGTGCCCAACGGTGTTGATTGTGAGCAGTACCGGTCGGGTGTTGTGCCGCCTCTGGAGCTGGGTGGACAGTCGCTGGTCTTTACCGGCAAGATGGATTTTCGCCCCAATGTCGACGCTGTGCTGTGGTTTGTCAATGCGGTGCTGCCACTGGTACGCGCTCGAGCCCCTGAAACGAGGCTGTACGTGGTGGGCAAGAACCCACACCCGCGGCTGGATTCGCTGCGCGGGGTGGAAGGAGTGACCCTGACCGGCTACGTGGAGGACGTGCGCCCCTACATCGCCGGTGCGTCGGCCTACGTCGTGCCCCTCCAGTCAGGAGGCGGAACCAGGCTAAAAGCGCTGGAGGCCATGGCTATGGGCCAGGCTCTGGTGACGACAACGCTGGGGGGCGAGGGAATCGATGCTCAGCCAGGCAGAGACTGGCTGGTTGCCGACAGCCCGGCCACCTTCGCCGAGCAGGTACTTTTGCTTCTGACAGACCGCGCTCTGGCAGGCAGGCTCGGACTCGCGGCGCGCGAGTTCGTGGCGGCGCATTTTGATTGGCACATTGTCACGAAACCCCTCATGCCCCTGTACGACAGCTAAACCACGACGTTGACCGTTCCCCCGAGCCCTTCGCTTTGTCCGGCGTGCTGCTTCTGAAGCGGACCTCGACTTGTATTCTTGCGACACTCGGACGGGCTGGCTCTCTCGCGGCTCCGGGAACTGATGGTAGCACCTCCTCGTCTGTTGACCAATGCATCTCCTACCGACATGCCAACGAACCAGCGCTGGTGGCGTATAATGAAGCAGCGAATTGGCGCATCGAAGGACACGCGAGAGATGTCGAGCAACAGCAGTTCAACCAACTTGCTTCCTGTGGGCAAATGGCTGCAGCGGACTGCCCTGGCAGCGATCCTCGCTGCGACCCTGCTAGCGGCCTGCACGGCGAGCGCAACGCCGACCCCTGTTTCCACGCCGACGCCGGTGCCGACCCCGACACCTTCTCTCCAGGGCGCCGATGAGGTCGTCAGGGCATACCTTCAAGCCTGGCAGGAATCCGATTATGCGCGCATGTACACCTACCTGTCGCCATCGGCACAGGCCGGAATTTCCGCCGACAAGTTCACCTCCCGCTACAAGGCAATCGCCGACGAAGCGACCTTGCAAAGCCTCGTCGCTACAGAGTCCCCCGCGCAGCGGACGTCGGCTACTGCGGCAGTCGCTGCCTTCAGCATTGCTGCCGAGACCAGTCTGGCCGGGCCGTTTCGGCTGGACAACCAGTTGAGGCTGAGCTACCAGGGCACACAATGGGGCATCGATTGGACGACCGAGAGCATCTTTCCGCTGCTAGGTCCCGAAAAGCTCGTGCACATGTTCGTCCAGGTGCCTTCGCGAGCGGGGATCTATGACCGGCGCGGTCTGGCCCTGGCCGTCAACGAGAACCTGGTGGAGCTTGGCGTTGTTCCCGGCAAGGTAACGGATGAAGCTCTGCTATTGCGCACCCTCAGCGGCCTGCTGGGCGAGCCAGAAGACAAGATCAAGGCGCGGTACGCAGCGGCTGCTCGCCCTGATTGGTTCATGCCGGTGGGCGTGATCAGTGCCGCAGCCGCCGACAAGAACGAGGATTTGCTTTCGTCCATCGCCGGTATCACCTGGCGCGAGAAGGACAAACGGTCCTATCCGCAGGCCAGTCTGGCGGCACAGGTAGTGGGCTATATGGCGCGCATTGACGCCAAGACACTGGAGCGTCTGAGCGGTCAGGGTTACAACGAGACGGACATGCTGGGTGTGGCCGGGCTGGAGGCGTGGGGCGAAAAGTACCTGGGGGGCACGCGGGGCGGCACGTTGGCCATCATCAGCCAGGATGGCCGCATCGTCTGGACCCTGGCTGAGAAAGCGGCAAGGAGCAGCGCCAGTCTCTACACGACGTTGGATTCAGAACTGCAGCGCACGGCGGAGACAATCCTTGGCACGAGAGTGGGGGCCATCGCTGCCATCGACGTACGCAACGGCGAGGTGCTGGCCCTGGTCAGCTACCCGGGTTATGACCCTGGCGAACTGACGGCCGGGACCCCCACTGGCGGATGGGAGGCCCTGCTCAATGATCCCTACCATCCTTTTTTGGACCGTGCCATCGCTGGCGTCTACCCGCCGGGATCGACGTTCAAGATCATCACTCTGGCCGCAGGTCTGCAGGAGCTGCGGTTGTCGGAGAACACCACCTACTACTGCGCCGGTCGCTGGAACGGCCTCAACGACGGCGCCATACGGACCTGCTGGGTGCCGACTGGCCACGGCTCGCTAACTCTGTTTCAGGGGTTGGCTCAGTCGTGCGATACCGTGTTCTGGGAAGTGGGCAAGGCGCTCAACGAACGCAGCCCCTATGTTCTGCCACAGTACGCCCGGGCCTTTGGGCTGGGTCAGGTGAGTGGGCTGAATGCCCTGGACGAAGCTCAGGGACTGATCCCTGACCCGGACTGGAAGGCCAAGGCCTACTCGGGTGCTGAGCAGAATTGGCTGCCGCGCGATGCGGTCAACATGGCCATTGGCCAGGGTGACGTGCTGGCAACGCCCTTGCAGATGGCCAACCTGGTCGCTGCTGTGGCCAACGGAGGCACTCTCTACCGGCCGCGTCTCATCCGTGAGATCAGGTCGGCGATGGATGGCGTTGTGGCCAGCTTTGGTCCTCAGGTTGCGGGGCAGCTCCCGGTTTCTGCGGCAAACCTGCGGGTCATTCAGCGCGCGATGGAGGCGGTGGTCACTCAGGGGTCAGCACAACGGGCGTTCATCGGTTCGCCCGTGCGTATGGCGGGCAAGTCAGGTACAGCCGAGGCACCGCCTGGTGAACCTCATGGCTGGTTCGTTGGCTTTGCCCCGGCCGATAACCCGCAGATTGCAGTAGCGGTGGTGCTCGAGCACGGTGGTGAGGGCGGCAAGAACGCCGCGCCGCTGTTCCGCCAGGTCATTGAAGCCTACTTGGCCCAGCCACGCTAGCATAACGGGGTTATGGCCGGAGATAACTTGACCCCGCTGTGGCTGCGGCTATAATCACTGCGCAATGACCGCGCCCGTAGCTCAGCGGACAGAGCAGTGGTCTTCGAAACCAAAGGCCGTGGGTTCGAATCCCTCCGGGCGCGCCTGCCACGATCCCCTGCGGGATCCTCCTGAACCCGGGTCAACAGGCACCCGGGCTGGCTGACCTGGATGGTTGCGCCTCGGGAATGCTGCAAATGCCCAAGATCACCTATCAGGAAATCAGGCCCGGCAAGTGGTTCAAACTGGTGGATGGCCAGGTCGTAGCTGCGGCTACCCAGGCAGAGGTGGCCGCCTGGAGGCGAGAGAACGCTGCCCCCGCCAACATCTGGCAGGACGTGCTCAAGACCGCTCGGCCGACACCGCGGCGGGCGGAGCAACGGGCAGACAGCACTGCCCAGGAATCCCAACAAGACTCGTTCTGGAAAGACATCGTGAAACCAACCAAGACCAGGCCGCGTGCGCAGCCCCGCGTGGCTCCAGCCGAAGATCGCCTGCGCGGCCTCCGACCGCGCGGTAAAGAGGACATTGACGTTGCCGAACAGGCCAGCATCTGGCGAGATGTGCTGAATCAGTCCAAGAAGAGGGTGCCGCCGACTCCCCCGCCCGTCACTGCACCTCCAGCAAAGGCAAAGGAAGCGGAAAAACCGGCACCGGCCACGGTCGCAGAATCCGAGAGAGCGGCTCTGACCAAAGTGAAGGGACCGGAGCAGCCAGCAACGCCCAGGGCGGCATCAAAACCAACCGCTGCCTCCGCTCCAGCAAAAAGCGAGAAGCCAGCCAAGGCCAGGCCCAAGGCTAGGCCCCCTGCCACGGAGAAGAAGCCTACCCCGGCAGCACCCAAGGTCAAGCCCGCTGGTGGTCTCAATACGTCAGCGGCGGGTGCGGCGGCGCGTCCGACGCCCAAGCCAGCGCCGCCTGGGAAGCAGAGCAAGGCAAGGCTGCAGCCCAAGACCGAATCAGCCTCGCCGCCTCGGAGAAAACCGAAAGCGGGGGCGGCAGCCGAGTCGGGCAGCCCTCTCTATCTGTGGATGGTCGCGGGACAATCGGACGACCTGCTGGCGATCGCGCGGGCGGGCCTGGCACGATATCAACAGCGGTTTGATCGTGCAGCCGAGGTTGTCCTGTGCCACAGTGAGGATCTCGCCGCGTTGGAAGGGGGCAAGCTGCCCGTCGACCTGCGAGAGGGCAAGAGCCTGCCGCGGCGCAACATCTGGATCGGCCTAAAGTAGCTGCTGCCTATGGCCCCCAGCGATACAGGCAAGGTTGAGGAGACTCTCGCCGCTGCACCAACGGTCCTGAGCGACCGCGAGCTGGAGATCCTCCGGCTGGTTGCCACCGGGGCGACCAACCAGCAAATTGCCCATGACCTGTTCATTAGCGTGAACACGGTCAAGGTTCACCTCCGGAACATCTTTGCCAAGCTGGGAGTCGAATCGCGGACCGAGGCGACCACCTACGCTATCCGTGCTGGGTGGGTCGCCATGCCGATTCCCCCGACGTTGGCCGAGGACACGAACACCCCGGCTCCCGCCAAACCCCGCATTGCCCTCTGGCAGCGCGTTGTTTTCCTCGTCGCCGCCGCGCTGACTGCCGCGCTGGTACTGTCCCCGCCCTCACGACAGACGGCGGGCAATGGCGGCCAGCTCACTGACCAGTCAAGTGCTGGGACGAGCGGCTCTCCTGGCGCCGCCTCTTCGCGCTGGCTCAACAAGGCCCAGATGCCGACTGCGCGGTCGCGGTTGGCCGTTGCCGCCAGTGGCGGACTCGTCTACGCCATCGGTGGCGATACGGCCGACGGCGTCACGGGTATCGTCGAGGTGTACAACCCGGCCGACGATACCTGGGCGCGTCGAGCCAGCAAGCCCAGGCCAACGCGCAACATCTCCGCGGCGGTACTGGAGGGCCGGATCTACGTGCCGGGCGGCTACGATGCCACAGATCAGGCCATCAGCGCCGTCGAGGTCTATGATCCCTCCAGTGACACCTGGAACGAGGTGCACCCACTGCCCGAACCCCTCTGCGCCTATGCGATGACGGCCTGGCAGGGCAGGCTCTACCTCTTTGGCGGGTCAGACGGCATTCGCTACCTGGATCACGTATGGATTTACGATCCGGACACGGACACCTGGGGCGCTGGCACGGCCCTCAGTCAGCCACGGGGCTTTGCGGCCGCCGCAGCCGTGGGCGAGAGGATCTATCTCGTCGGGGGGTACGACGGGCAGGTGGAACTGCCCCTGTGCGAGGAGTACCGCCCGGCCGCTGAGGGTACCGGCGAGTCACCATGGACGGCAAGACGGTCCATGTCTTCTCCGCGCGGGGGCCTCGTAGCGGTACCGGCCGAAGGGTACCTCTATGTGATGGGCGGTGGGTGGACAACCTACCTCACGGGCAGTGAGCGCTATGACATTGCGAAGGACCTGTGGACTACCTTCGATTCGCCTCTGCTGGGACAGTGGAGAACCTTTGGCGCTGCGGCTGTAGAGTCAAAGGATGGTACGGTGGTGCACACCATCGGCGGCTGGAGCGATCGTCACTTGAGCGCCAACCTCGTCTACCAGGTCTTTTACCGCATCTACTTGCCAGGACTCTAGCCTGGACTGAACCAAGGAGGAGAAAATGTGCCCCTACCCGCGTCCTGACGGCATCGTCAAAGCCCTCTTCGCTGGCCAGGTTCGTGAGGATCTCCTCTTGCCCTATCCCACTCTTGACCCGCGCCAGGCGGCCAAAGTGGACAGCCTCGTGGCATCGTTCAACGAGATGGCCAGCCGATTGGTCGACCCCCGCGCCATTGATCGGACGGAAGCAATTCCCGATGCCGTACGGCAGGCGATGGCCGAGATGGGCCTCTTTGGTCTGACCATCCCCGAGCAGTACGGTGGCCTGGGACTGGGCATCGGCGCCTATGCTCGAGTGATCGAGGCCATCACCCATGTGTGCCCCGCGCTCATGCTCTTGCTCGGGGCGCACCTGTCTATCGGCCTGAAAGGTCTCCTGCTGTACGGCAGTGACGAGCAGAAAGCGCGCTATCTGCCGCGCCTCGCCACAGGTGAGGCCATTGCCGCATTTGCCCTCACCGAGCCGCAGGCGGGCAGCGATGCCCAGTCCATCCAGAGCGTAGCGGTGCGCGATGGCACAGGGTGGAGACTCAACGGCAGCAAGATCTGGATCAGCAACGGTGACATCGCCAGTATGGTCACCGTGTTTGCGCGGACGCCGGAGGTCGACAGCAAGGATCCGCTGACCGCATTTCTGTTGGAGCCATCTTTCGCGGGATATTCGGTGGGACCGCACGCCCAGAAAATGGGCTTGCGAGGGAACAATGCCACAGTGCTGCGTTTCAACGACGTTCGCATCCCGGCGGAGAACGTGCTCGGAGAGCCTGGTCAGGGCTTTCGCGTCGCCGTGCACGTACTGAACAGCGGGCGGCTGGGGCTGGCCGCATCGTGCACCGGAACGATGAAGCACTGCCTGGAACTGGCGGTCAAGTGGGCCAAAGAACGCAAGGCCTTTGGCTCGAGCATCGCCGAGTACGAGCTGATGCAGCGCAAAGTAGCGCAGATGGCGGTGGACATTCTGGTCACGGAAAGCATGGCCCAGGTGGCGACCGGGCTGGCGGAGAAGGGCCTGGACTATGAGGTTGAGGCAGCGATAGCCAAGGTCTATGCCAGCGAAGCGATGTGGAAAACGGCCGATGAGCTGGTGCAGATGGCGGGTGGGCGTGGCTATGTGGGCCCCTTCCCCTACGAGCGCATACTGCGCGACGCGCGCGTCGAACGCATCTTTGAGGGAACCAATGAAATCCTGCGGTTGTTCATTGTCGAGCAGGGTGGGAAACCCCTGGCCCGCTATCTGCGCGATGTGAGCAAGACGCCTCAAGGGATGCTGGAATGGAGCCTCAGTCGGCTTTCGCATCTGGGTGCGGCCAGTCTGGTGAGCCTGGGGCAGAGCGGCCTGTCCGAGTTGGGCAGGGTTTTCGCTGAGACGGCGGGGAGTCTGCATCGGGCCACGGCGGACACGCTGCGGAGAGAGGGCAAGAAGCTGGCACAGCGTCAGGTGCAAGTGGCGCGCCTGGCAGATATGGCCATGGACGCCTACGGCATGGCCGCGGTGCTGAGCAGGCTGCAGAGCCTGGCCGGCAATGCGGCGTCGCTGGAGGCCGCCAAGCTAATCGCCGAGCCGTACTTTGGCCAGGCAAAGGCACGCTTCGAGTCGAATCGCCGCGGGCTCAGGCACAACGATGACCCGGCCTGGGTCAAGGTGTCCAGGCTGGCCTACGAACGCGAGGGGTATCCGCTCACATAGCCTGGAGACGGCTTACCAGCCGCTGGCCTGGAAGATGGTCTTGAGCAGGACGCTGCGCTCTTCACGGGTCATGGGACGGGGCTGGCAGTAGTCCTCGAGCATAAAGGTGAGCACCTCGGTGGAGATGTGTCGGCCGGCGTAGATGATGTGGCGGTCGGCCAGCTCCTGCCTGTACCCCAGGGCCTGCATCTGGTCAAAGAACAGGTTGCCCAGTCCATAGTGAATCATACCGCCATGGTAGAACTCGTAGGCCTGGGGTTGATGGGCCTGGCTGCCACTGACAATATCGGCGCCGGCGTCGATCATGGCCCTGAAATCCACCCGCTGCTGAGCCGTCGGCTGGTACTCGTCAATCTCCAGGTACTGGAAAGTGAACACCGACACATCCACGCTCTGGGCCGTATCCGAGACTACCTGGCGCATCAGCTCCATATCAGCGGCGGTGGCGCAGGGCGCCGCTCCGGGTGACTCTGTTCCGGCCCACGCATAGTCCGGTCCCCACCAGTTGCAGCCAGCGAAACCGAGGCGGTTTTGATTGCTGGTCAGCAGCAGTGGCCGGCGCGCATCCTCTAGGTTCTCGCCCCCACCAAAGTACGGCCAACCCTCCTCGCGCAGCAGCGTGAGGGTGTTGTGTAGCGGTGCCCAGCCGTAAGAAGCAACATAGTCGTTGAGATGGTTACCGGTGAGCTCAACGACGTCAACCCCGACGTCCTTGAGCAGGTCGAAGTAGGCCGGAGAGCTGCAAAAGGTCATCGTGCCTTTCCGGGGCTGCGGGCACTCGGGCATGAAGGACACTTCATTGCTTATATGGGTAATGTCGGCCCGGCGGAGAATCTCGCGTATCCTTTCCCCAGGATAGAGGACGCCGTTTTGCTCCATCTTGATAGCAGTGTTGCGCGTGAGAGCGGTCACCCCGGTCATCAGCAATTCGGTCATGCGGCTCGTGTCGCGGTTGGTGAGGACTTGGCTGGATCCGAGCACCGCCGACGCCAGCTCTTCGGCCCCTTTGCCGACAGCACCAAAGCGCAGCGCGAGCGGGTACTGCGCCAGGTCGGCTCTCTTGTCGAGGACATCCACCCCCTCGACGCTCAGCACCTTCAGCCGCGGCTCGAGTTCGTCAAAGGGCACGATGGCCCAGGAACGAGGACGGGCTTTCCATAGCCGGTCCACCAGTTCCTCAGGACTGACGACCGTCAGTGGGCTGCTGGCGGCGCAGGGACCGAGCAGGCCGAACAGTGTGCCGAGTGTCTCCGGTGTCACGTAGAGGGTCGGCGTCCGCCCATCGGAGGAGAGGTTGGAAAGGGCCCCTGATTCACCGGACCAGAAGCGAAGGACGTCATCCCAGGCGACCTCGTCAGCCAGGGTGGGGAAGGGCACCACGACGGCATAGACCCAGGACGCGATGCTCACGGGGCCGTCGAGCGAGATGATCAGGTCGGCCGCATTGGCCGACGCTGCTGGAGCCGTGGCCTGGTCCTGAAGGGCCTTGCTCACCGGATCGCGAACTGCCAGCGGCACGGATGAGTCCAGCCACACGCGCAGCGGAGCAGGAGTTGGCGTAGGTGGCACCGGTGTGGGGGTCGGGGCAGGTCCTCGGATCGCCGTGGGAGCAGGCGTGAGGGCCGGGGAGGATGGCGTGCAGCCCGAACACAGCATGGCCACAAGCAGCAGCGAACACAGGGCGCGATGGGTCATCTGACTGTCAGCGCCTAGCGGACGCCGTGCCGGCGCAGCAGGTCCAGCACGTCGGGAAAGTCAATGCCAAGCCGGCGGACGGTCTCGACGGTGGGGATGCCTTCCGGAGTCCAGCCCCTTCTCTTGTACACTGCGTCCACCAACTGCTGGTAGCGCTGTTCTCTGTGCTGACGCAGGAGCTGCACCTTCTGAGCGGTGGTCTGGCCTGTTGCGTCGATGCCTGCCTCTTTGAGCTGTGCGTCGTAACGCTCGGCGCGCGACTCGTATTCTTCGCTGGTCACCGGGCCCATCGAGCGGTAGGGAATGGCATCGTGCTCGCGCGTGCCAAAGCCCATTCTCAAGTTGAACAGCCGCTGCAAGTTGTAAGCCGGTTCGGACATTCTGATCAGGTCCTCTGGCTCGTTGACATCCGTCCGTCCGGTTACCGCTCGAAATAGCCGGATGTAGTTGTCGACGTGCTCTGGAACTCGCGCGGCGACACGCGGCGGGTGCTTCTTCTTGTTGTCGGCTGGCTCAACATCGTTCCACGGCAGTTTGCAGAGGCCGTTCAGCCCGAACCAGGTGCGGAACATGGGAAAGTAGTGCAGCGCCTCGGCCTTGTCCTCAAAGGTGGGGATCTGTTTGTTGATGGCGTCCATAAAGATGAGCCAGGCCTCGTCGTGCTGGGGGCCTTTGTTGGCCATCCCGTAGCCGCCCTGCTGGGCGATGGACTCTTTCGAAACGTACTCGGAATACTCCAGCCCTTTGCACTCCATGCCAATGTCCTGCAGAAACTGTGGGTCTGCCCCGTACTTCCCGGCAAAGATGCCCTTCATCTGGCGAACGCCGAGGCCCACCGTCGGGCCGAAACCCTCGTTGGCGGCAATCTGATGCAGGATCTCGAGCATCGCGTCGGCATTGCCGAAGTGGAGCTCGAGTCCGCCAGTGCGCTGCCGGTTGAGGATGCCGGCCTCGTAGCATTCCATGGCAAAGGCCAGGCTGGTGCCAAAGGAGATGGTGTCGAGCCCGTAGAGGTCGCAGTAGAAATTGGCCTCCAGCACGGCATGCGGGTCAAAGATGCCGCAGTTCGAACCGATGCCAGCTACAGTCTCGTACTCCGGGGCGTCAACGTGAACCACCTGACCCTTGTACGGGCCGGTTCTGGGGGTGAACTGGTCCACGCTCCGCGCGCAGGCCAGGGTGCAGCCATACCAGCAGCCATCAGGAATGCCCAGGCTGAAGTAGGGTGTGAACTCGCTCTTGTACAGCCGGGGAGCTTGCTGGTGGGAGCCAAAGCGAAAGTTGTGCACGGGCAGGAGGTCGAAATCGTTCATCAGGCGGGTCAGCATGGTGGTACCGCCGCCGCGCATGTCGTTCATCACCGGGTCCTGCACATAGATCTCGTGGTGCATCTTGCTGCCCACCGCAGCCAGGTCGGCATAGTCGGCAGGGGCATTCGAGTCGCCCTTGACTCCTTCGTACTTGACGACCAGTGCCTTGAGGCGCTTGTGCCGGAATACCGTGCCGATGCCGCCGCGGCCGGCCTGCTTGAGGCGAACGAACTGGCGGCGCACGTCGTAAAAGCTCACGTTGAGTATGCCCATCAGCGAATGCTCGGCCCCCGGTCCTGCTGTTACCGAGGATACGGCGCGGCGCTGCTCCGGCGACGAGGCGAACCGCTCGACCAACTGCTCAGGCAGCATGTAGCTGTCGGTGGGTTCGTCCGGAGCGGCGAGGATCTGTACCAATCCGCGATTGCCGTCGATGAAGACGATCACCTCTTCTGAGGCAATGCCCTGCACCTCGATGGCGTCCCACCCGGCGAACTTGAGCAACGGACCGAAATAGCCGCCCACGTTGCTGTCGATCACGCTGCCGGTGAGCGGTGAGATGCTCACGGCAATGGACTTGCCGGCCCCGGGGTAGGTCGTGGTGCCGCCGATGGGGCCAGAAGCGAGAATTACCTCGTTCTCCGGGTCGTCCCAGCGCGTCGAGTCCTTCACCGCTTGCCACAGCAGCCAGAGGCCAAAGCCTCTGCCACCGATGAAGGTCCGCTTCATCTGGTCATCGACCGGCCTGGCGGCGATGGTGTTGCTGCTCAAGTCGATGTAGAGCGTCTGGTTGGCATAACCGCGCGCTACCCTGGGCGGTTCGTAACGGTACTCGGCCAGGAGCCGCTGCCCGGCGCATTGATGCTGCATCTCAGGCCTCCCCTCTGTGGCGCTTTTCGGTCGCGGTCAGGGGCGCGTCAGGCAGGTCCACGACCGCCAGTGCGCCAGTCGGGCAGGTTTTGACGCAGGACCCGCAGGCCACGCACTTGAACGGAACCGTCGAGTCCGGGTGAATGCGCATGGCGCCGTAGGGGCAGAAGCCGACGCAGGACAGGCAACCAACGCAGAGATCCTTGTTGATACGCACGACTCCGCGCTTGTCGCGCTGGATGGCCAGAGTGGGGCAGACGTCAATGCACTGACCGCACTGAGTGCAGATACTGGCAGTGACCTTGCCTTCGGCGCTCAGAATGCGGATGGCTGATTTCTCGTGGTTGACTTCCTTGAACCACGTGCGTGAGCAAGTTTCTTCACAACCACGCTGTATGTCGCAAAGCTCGGGGCTGAACACGAGCACCTTCATCGTGGGCGACCTCCATAGCAGAGTGCTGAGCGTGATTCTAGCTCATTTGACCGGGGTGGACAAGTGGCGGGTAGCTCGATTTCCGCTTTGCCGGGGGGCGTCCTAGAATGGGGCCAGCGCCCGACGGCAGGGCGCACGATCACACAACGAGGTGCTCAGGAGATGATCCCACGGCTGATCGTGCACGGCGGGGCTT
>MWCV01000039.1 GCA_002070215.1 Chloroflexi bacterium ADurb.Bin180
CCTGGCCTGAGGCCGAAGCAAAGTGTCAACCATGTCCTGATACATAGTGTCAGCTATGTCCTGAGACCGAACATCTCAGACCCGCCCGCGCCCTGCGCCAGCGCTGAACGACACGACTTCCGAAGTGCAGAGCACTTCGGAAGTCTGACCATCGCGCCCCGTCCTTTGCAGACCCCGGATCGACCTCTCAGCCGGAGTGTGTCGCTGACTGTCAGCGATGTCCTGATACAGAGTGTCAACGATGTCCTGACATCATACATCTCAGACCCGCCCGCGCCCTGCGCCAGCGCTGAACGACACGACTTCCGAAGTGCTCTGCACTTCGGAAGTCTGACCATCGCGCCCCGTCCTTTGCAGACCCCGGATCGCACCTCTCAGCCAGAGTATGCCGCTGACTGTCAGCGATGTCCTGATACATAGTGTCAGCCATGTCCTGAGACCGAACATCTGAGACCCGCCCCTACGAGGCCTGGCGTTCTCGCGCGGCCGAAAGACACGCGTCGCAAGCGCTGAGCCCCCTCCCGCGCGAGTGACCTCCTGACAAACGAACGCGGCAGGCCGTGCGTGCGGCCTGCCGCGCCCAAAGGAGGAGGGAGACTACGCGACGTTCTTGATCCGGCCCAGGTCGCCGTCGCAGGCGGCCTGGAGGATCGGACCCATGTACTCATCCACCATCTCGGCAGTGAGCGGCACGGGCATGTTCTCCAGCTTCATCTTGAGCTGGGGATCCTTGGCCGCGGCCAGGGCACGCGTTACGTGCTCCGGTGTAAAGCCGCGCACCTCGGTGAGCGTGGTCGGGAAGCCAATCCTCTGGCTCAGCGCGATCATCGCCTCGGCGACGGCCACGCCGAGCTCGCGGCCGTGGAGGGCATCGATGTTGGCCGTGGTATAGCCGGCCTGGCGGAAGAGGTTGCCCACCAGCCGCAGCGGTTCCTCCACCGCCGGCGCAAAGAACACCACATAGTAGGGGTTCATGATGGCGCAGGCCCGGCCGTGGCTCAGGATATCGACCAGCGAAAAGCTGGTCAGGTGAGCGCCTGACGTTCCGCCGAGCATGATGGAGTACCCTCCCAGGTCGGTGGCCAGTCCCAGTGCCGTGCGCGCCTCTTTGTCGTTCGGGTTCTTGATGGCCCGCTCGATGTACGTGACGATCAGACCGATGCACTGGGTGGCCACTTCCTGCATGCGGGCGTAGTAGGGCTTGTCCACCGCGCCCAGCAGCACTTCCAGGGCATGGGCCAGGCCGTCGAGCGCCCCGTCCGCGGTCATTCCGGGGGGCATTGACGTCGTTACATCGTAATCGAACAGGGCGTGCGTGGGCACCATAGCCTCGTCGACGATGAGCTTTTTCTGACCACTGTGCACGTCGGTGATGTTGGCGTACTTGGTGAGGTGGGCGCCGGACGACGCGGCGGTCTGGATGGCCACCACCGGCGTCAGCTTCTTGCCGGTCTGCTTGATCTTTTCCGTGACCTTGCCCGTGCCGAAATAGTCGTCCACCGTGCCGCCGAGCGTGCGCAGGACCTCGGCCGCCTTGGTGGCATCGAGCGTGCTGCCGCCCCCCAGGACGACGATCACGTCGGGATTCGCCCTGGCCAGCTCGCCGGTGATGCGGGTGAGGTCCTCGCGGGGGGCGTTGGGCGCCGCGCCCTCGATCAGCGCCGCCACCTCCACCCCGGCCGCGGCCAGCGAATTGCTGATGCGTCGGATGAGCACGTCGTTGCCGGGGTAGACCGTGTAGACGAACGCGGCGCGGTGGCCTAACCTGGCCGTGACGGCGCCAACCTGGTCGAGGACACCGGAACCAAAGGTGTAGTTGCTACCTTTGAACTCGCGCAGCAAAGCGATGGCCTTGTCGAAACTGAACATAGCGGGCTCCTTGTTAGGTTTGAGCTGTACCAGGCGGGTCACGAAGCGGTCGTAACTCTCGCCGAACTCTTTCAGCGTGGCCTGAACTGGCGCCCAGGCGGCCACGGCCGGCTCGTCCTCCAGGGCCAGCACGCGGGCCGGGCGAAAGCGCTGGTCTTCGTTGGGCGACCAGAACTTGTCGGCCACATAGTAGGCCTGCTTGAACAGCTCGCTGTGCTCGAGCACCTTGAACACATGCTCCGGCACTGGCGCGGCCAAGTGGGCGGCGTGCAGCTCCAGCTCGGCTTCCTGGTCTATCGCATGGCGCACGTTGGGAAAGATGGTGATGATGCGCGTGCCCACCGTCTCGCTCACGTCGGGATAGGGCGTGGGCAGGCGGTCATAGCCGGGGCCGCCCTGGTAGATGCGCAGCGAAGCCACCAGGGGCTTGATGCGCGCCAGGTCCAGGCCCTTTTCATCCATCAGCGCGTGCAGGCGCTTGAACACGATCACCGCCGACCAGGCGGCGGCCTCGCGCACATCGGCCTCGGTGATGCCCAGCGCGGCCAGCGTCGGCAGAGCGGCGAGCAGCTCGTCGCGTACGGGAAAGGCCAGGCGGCCGTTCATCTCGCTGAGCACCGAGTACTGCGCACTGCCGTCGTTGATGACCTCGGCAAAGCGCAAGAGCTGGAACAGACCAAAGTTGACCGTGATGTTGACCCCGATGCCCTTGCCGGTGAGCACTCGGCAGGCCTTGAGCCCGCCCAGCGTGGCCGGCAGCTTGAACACCAGATTAGGGATCCCGCCGATGCGCCTGGCCAGCTCCTCGTAGAGGGACGTCGCGTCCTGGATCATTGCCTCGGCATCGCCGTGGTGCTTCGGGTTGACCTGCAGGCTCACGCTGCCCATCTGCCCTGCGGTGAGCAAAAAGATGGGACGCAGCAGGACCATATTGGCCAGGACGACTTCCATCGTGGCCAGGCGGGCCAGCCCCTCGGCGTAGGCCTCGGGATGCGTAGCGAGCCCCTCGGCGTCAGCCTCGGGATGGGCGGCGGCTCCCTCCGCTCCGCTTCGGGAGTGCGTAGCGACAATCGCAGCCATCACCGGGTTCCAGTGATTGGGGTCGTCGTTCCAGGCAATGTCCACCAGCACCGGGTTGGTGGTTACAAAGGAGGCACCGAGGTACATCGTGTACTTTAAGAACGACGCATAGTCGTTGCCGATTTCGGTGGGGCTGAGCCCGGCAAAGCGCTCCTCGGCCATGTGGGCCACGTGGCTGGCGCCTACGGCCGCTTGCACGTTGCGCACATAGTCGACCAGCGACGCGCCGGCCAGGCGGGCGCCCATCTTCTCGGGATGGGCTGCCTTTTCGGCGCGGAAGCGGGCCACAGCGGACTCTTGCCACTCGGCCAGCAGCTCGCTGGCCACGGCGGGGGCGGCGGCCTGCCACTGACCCAGCAGCCCGAGGTTCAGCTCGAGCTCGGACCGCACGGCCTCATCGGTGAGTGCGCCGCAGCCAGGGGTGCCGGGCTGGAGGTTCCAGCGCCTCAGCAGCGAGCCGAGGTCCAGCGTCAGGTGGGCCAGGAAGGCCAGCGCAGATTTCTGCGCCGTCGGTGCAGCCCCGGCGAACTGGCCATCCAGCTCCTGGCGCAGCGCAGCACTGGTGGCGGCGAATTTGTCCGGAGGGCAGAAGAACACCAGGTCATCGGCCGCCTTTTCTGGCTGGCCGCCGGCAACGAGTGCCAGGATATCGGTGCGGGTCAGCCGGCGCGCGAGCTCGAGCTCGCGGGCGATGCTCTGGCGGGTGGCGGGATCGGTCTTCATGGCAACTCCTTACTTGCGCCTGGACGGCGGGCGCGCATTGAACGCCGCAAGGTGCCGGTCGAAATGGGCCTCGAGCGTGGTGTAGTAGAGCTCTTCGTTGCGGTTCAGACTGGCCTTGAGCTGCGCGCCCAGACACTCGAGCACCGAGCCGAAGGTTACGTGCAGCACCTCGCGGCCGTCGAACTGCTCCAGCACCGACGGCAGCTCGGCGTCAGCGAGCGACTCCGGGGTCGGCACACGGGCCGAATCAGCCGAGACGTGGTAGCTGACCCTGTCGTTACCGTAGCGGCCGCGCGCCAGGGCCAGGATCTGGCGGAACAGCAGCGGCTCGGCGAGAGCGATTGTGCGCAGGGCCTCGAGGTAGCTCGTGCCAGCCGTTTTCAGGTGCACCTGGCCCCGGGTATGGCGCATGGCGATGGGGTAGATGCTGAACTTGTCCGAGCCGCTGTGCAGGCTCAGCTTGTAGGGGCCCAGTGCGCGCGCGATGGCGGCGTGAATGGCCATGTCACGGCGGAAATCGGTCAGGTTGCCGATATAGTCGACGCCCTTCTCAAAGCGGCCCACGTAGCGCGGGGCCAGACTGACCCAGCGCACGCCGAGGCGCCTGAGCTCGCTGGCGATGAACCAGTGCTCCAGCGGCGAGGTGGGCGTGTCGGTCTCGTCGACCGAGACCTCGACCTCGAACTTGTCCAGGCGCCGCTGCAGGGCGTCGTACATCCGCGCCACGTGAACCAGGGCCCGGCCGTACTTGCCGGCCGCGCGGTACAGGCGCGTCCGGTCAAAGTGCATCTCGTAGGCCTCGGCGCTGACGGTACGGTCGAGGTAGCGCGCTTCCATAGCCTCCGGCGTATCGCGCAGCTCGGACCAGGGCAGGGCCTGCCACTTGTCGAGCAGGACCGAAATGTCCGCACCCTGGGCCTCGTTGTCGACGTGGGCGCCAGGGTCGATGGTGTAGAAGGTAAAGCCCGCCGCGGCGAAGGGCTCGATGTCCTCCGGCGTCTTCAGGTGGTCGGCATCGGCCCCCCAGGGCTCGCTCCAGCCCTCCTGCAGGAGGCCCCAGGTGGCGTCGTCGATCACCTGGCGCGGGGTGCGGCCGGTGCGCACGTTCTCGCGCACCGACTGCTGGGCAAAGATGGGCAGGACTGTAGTCTTGCGTACGGCGCGCACGTGGCCCGGCGTGGCCAGGCCCAGGCGGTCGCCGCAGCCGATGGCGGCGTGCAGGCCCAGCAGGCCCGGTCGCAGCCACGGCAGGCGCTGGCGGAGCACCGCGAGGTTCTCTGGCGTCAGCGGACAGAGCGCGAGGCCCTTTTCGCAGCGGTCGGATTCGTGGCGCGCCAGGTCGGTCGTGTCGCCCAGCACGGCCAGCAGTTTGGGCGTGGGCGGGGCCGCAGGCAGCAGGGCGTAGACGCTGCCCTCCCACTCGATCAAGGAGCTCGGGTAGGCCCGGGCCAGGAGCGGATGGGTGGGTGGTGGCGGTGGTGGCGCCGTTGGCTCGACACCGCGGCGTGGTTGGTGGTTCATCGTTCTCCTCGTTGTTCGGCAGGTTGGTCCAAGCGATAGGCGCGCCTGGCCAGGTCGTAGGCCAGGTCGCGGATCATCTCGTGCGCATCGTCGCCGTCGACAATGGAGCGCACCACCAGGCCGGCCAGCCAGTCGGAGCAGACGCGGCGCCACAGGTCGTGGCGCGCGGGGATGGACAGGAAGGCCCGCGTATCGTCGTTGAAACCGACGGTGTTGTGAATGCCGGCCGTTTCCATCACGCTCTGCAGGTAGCGCACCATGCCATTGGGGCTGTCGTGGAACCACCAGGGCGGCCCGAGCTTGAGCGCCGGGTAGTGCCCCGCCAGGGGCGCCAGCTCACGCGAATAGGCCGACTCGTCCAGCGTGAACAAGATCAGCGACAGGCGCGGGTCGTTGCCAAAGCGGTCCAGCAGCGGTTTGAGGTTGTGGACAAACTCGCTGTGCTCGGGGACATCGGCGCCCATATCGGGGCCAAAGCGCTCGAACAGCCACGGGTTGTGATTGCGCACCGGGCCAGCGTGAAGCTGCATCACCAGGCCGTCGTCCACGCTCATCCGGGCGCTTTCCATCACCATGTGACCGGTAAAGCGCTGCCAGTCCTTGACCGTCGCTTTGCCGGCCAGCGCGCGCTGAAAGACGGCTTCGGCCTCGCGCGGGGGCAGAGCGCCGGTAAAGGCCGACTGCACGCCCTGGTCCGTGGCCGTGGCCCCCATCGTCTGGAAGAAGGCGCGCTGCTTTTCCAGGGCCTGGATCAGCGTGGCGTAAGAGACCACGGTGATGCCGGCGGCGTCGCTGAGGGCATCGATGGCCTTGCGCCAGGCGGGCAGCAAGAAATTGACCACCGCATCGGGGCGGAAGGTGGGGCGGATCTTGCCCTTCCAGCCGGAGGAGCGGATGGCGCGGTGGTGCTGCAGTTTGTCTCCCGCGGCGTCGGTAGTGGCCAGCACCTCGATGTGAAAGCGGTCGAACAGGGCCCGCGGGCGGAACTCGGGCGTGGCCAGCCGCGCCGCAATGGCGTCGTAGATGGCCGAGGCGTTCTGGGGAGTCAGTTTTTCCTCAATGCCCAGCACGTCGCGCAGCTCATTGGCCAGCCACACCCCGGTGGGTGTGCCGCGGAAGAGGTACCAGTGCTCGGCAAAGAGCTGCCACACCCGGCGGTGGTCCGTTTCGTAGGCCGAACCATCGAGCGGGCGAATGCCCAGGGACTCGAGCGGCACGCCCTGCGAGTAGAGCAGGCGAAAAACATAGTGGTCGGGAATGATCAGCAGCTCGGCCGGCGAGCCGAAAGTGGCGTTGGGGTCAGAGAACAGCGCCGGATTGACGTGCCCGTGCGGACAGATGAGGGGCAGAGCGGCCACCGACTCGTACAGCTCGACCGCCACGCGGCGGCGGGCCGGGTCAGAGTCGAAATAGCGGTCTGGTGGGAGGTTCCAGTGTTTGCTCTGGGGCATGCTTGCGTCTCCTCTTGCCTCACTCAGGGTGCGCTGGCGCGGATGACCAGCTCGGGATGGACCACCACGCGGCGCGGGGCCGTATTGGCCGAAGGGTCAAAGCGGGCTAGTAACGAGCGCATCGCCTCGCAGCCCAGGTCATAGCGCGAGACGCGGCAGGTGGTGAGCGGCGGCGTGACCAGCGCGGCCAGGGCGATGTCGTCAAAGCCGAACACACAGACGCTGGCCGGAACGGAGAGATGCAGGTCAGTACAGCCCTGAATGGCGCCCACGGCCACCAGGTCGTTGTAGCACAAGAGCGCGGTGAGGCCCGGGTGGCGCTGCAGCAGCTCGCGGGTCGCCGCGCGGCCGCCCTCCACGGTGGGAGCGCAGGGCAGCAACCACGAAGCGCTGTGAGCGACGTTCGCCGCGGCAAAGGCGGCCTCGTACCCCTTGACCCGCTGGGCGCTGCTCCAGGAGAGCTCCGGTCCGCTGAGAAAGCCGATGCGCCGCCGGCCCCGCTCCAGCAGATGGCCCGTGGCCAGGCGAGCGCCCAGCTCGTCGTCGACGAGGATCGTATCGATGCCGTCGCCATCCAGCTCACGGTTGACCAGCACCGCGGCGGGAAAGCCGGCGATGGCCGCACGCAGCTCGGGCTGAGCGAGGCGCGAGGAGCAGAGGATGACCCCATCGACGCGCTTGTCCTCCAGCGTTTGCAGCACTGCCTTCTCGCGGTCGGCGTTCTCCTCGGTGTTGCACAAGAAGACGCTGTAGCCGCTGGCATAGGCGGTGTGCTCCACACCGCGGGCCAGCTCGGAAAAGAAGGGATTGGCATTGTCCGGCACCACCAGGCCGACGGTGCGGGTGCGGCTGGTGACCAGGCTGCGAGCCACGCTGGAGGGGCGGTAGCCGAGCTGGCAGATGACGTCCTGCACGCGCTGGCGGGTAGCGGCGCTGACGTCGCCCTTGTTGTTGAGCACGCGCGAGACGGTCATCAGCGAGACGCCTGCTGCGCGGGCCACGTCGGACATGGTAACTCGTCTGGCCATAGGTGCCTTCCCCCGTGTTAGCGTTCCCGGTACCGTTCCCGTTATCGCTAACAGCAAGTATAGGCGATTGTACAGCGCCTGTCAAGAGGCAATGCGGAACTTGACGGGGATCAGGCCCAGCCCTATACTTGAGTCAATCGCGGAGGTGAACCACTATGGACATTCTGTACTGGTTGATCGTCGGTGGCATTGCCGGCTGGCTGGCCGGGAAGGTATCCAAAGGCCGCGGCTTTGGCCTGGTGGGCAACATCATCATCGGGCTGGTCGGGTCGGTGGTCGGGGGCTATGCCTTCCAGATGCTGGGGCTGGCAGCGGGAGGCACGATTGGGAACATCGTCGTGGCCTTTGTCGGCGGGCTGATCCTGGTGGCGGTGGTGAACCTGATCAGGAAGTAGCGGGCGTGCCCCTCTGTGATTCTTGCCACATCGCGCGCAATAGAGCCAGGAGATCGCCGGGGGAGCTGATGAGAAGCGGCAAGCTCCCTGCAAGGTGATTGCCGAGCAAGTGCGCTTTGTCCAGCGTGACAAGGTAGTCCGCCTTTGCGGCCAGTGCCTCTGCCAGGATGTGGGCATCAGGCTTGTACGTAACGGCCGCGGACGCCCTGGCAACATCGTGCTTCCCCGGTTCGGGTCCAACCGCGACTCGCGCCCGGTCGAGCACCAGCGCCAGGGTGGCTTTGCTCTGTGGCGCCTTCCTGGTAAGCACCTCATCCGCTTCCGCCAGAACGCGAGGCCCCACCAGCAGATCCACGGCGTTCAGCTCTCCCAGCTTGAGGACCGCTCTGGAGCCGCCAGTCTCGGATAGCGCGCCTGCAACGAGAACGCTCGTATCGAGAAAGACTCTGGCCTTAGCGGTCATACTTCTCGCGGACTTCTCTTACCGCCTGGAGCATTGACTCCAGGGTCTCCCCTCTGCCCCGCAATTCCGCCGCGAGTCGGTCGGTGAGCCGGTCGATTTCGGAGCGGCGCGGCGACAGCACGAACACGCCGCCGATATCCAGCAGAGTTAGTTCGTCACCCGGTTCGATACCGTACTGCTCACGCAGCGACTTGGGCAGAGTGACGACTCCACGCTGCGCTACCTGAAGCGTGATGGTCGACACGGTGTTGCCTCCTTTCTGCATTTCTGCAGCACAGAATAGCAGATAAGCAGATTCGCGTCAAGCGCTGAGCATACTCAGCTGGCGTCCCTACAGCACCGGAATCGGCTCCCCCAGCACCGGCACAGGATGGGTGACCCACGTCTCCCACCAGGCCACCCACAGGGCCGGCACCTCGCGGGCCCAGTACTGGCGGATGTAGATGTACGGCCGCCGGTCGGCGACATAGCCCACGGCGTTGAGGCCCAACCGCTGGCAGGTGTACAGGGCGCGCGGCAGGTGGTAGCGCTGGGTGACGAGGATGACGTCCTGGAGCAGAAAGACGTCTCTGGCGCGGTAGCAGGTGTCGTAGGTGCGCCGGCCGGCATAGTCGAGCTGGATGACCTCTTCCGGCAGGCCAAGGCTGAGAGCGTACTCGCGCATCACGGCCGGCTCGTTATAGTTCACAAAGCGGTTGTCGCCGCTGAGGATCACCTTGCGCACGCGCCCGGCGCGGTAGAGGTCCACCGCGGCCTCGACGCGGTCCTTCATCACGTCGCTGGGGGTGCCATCGGGCCAGTAGCCGGCGCCAAAGACGAGCGCCACCGGCCTGGCCGGCACGTCGGCCACGCTGGTGTAGATAGCACCTTCGTAGCGGCCGGTGAGCGTCCACCAGGCGAACCACACGGCCAGGGCCGCGCCCGCCAGCAGCAGGGCCAGCAGCACCCGGCCAACCCGCCGCCGCGAGAGCCAGCCGCGCAGCCACGAGAGCACTCCCCCGCGCCGCGTGCCCGACCCGGAAGAGGCTTTCTTCATCCGGCCGCCTCTATTGGGCCACCCCGGCCAGGGCGCGTTCCATCCGCTCCAGCGCCGCGGTGAGGGTGGCTCTGGTGCAGCCAAAGTTGAGCCGCAGGAAACCCTCGCCTCCCCGGCCATAGGCCGGGCCGGGCATCAGGGCGACGCGCGCCTGATGGAGGAAGAAATCGAACGGCGCCTCGGGCAGCTTGAGGCGGCGGCAGTCAAGCCAGGCCAGGTAGCCGCCCTCGGGCTTGACCATCGAGATGCCCGGCAGGCGCTGCCGCACGAACTCGGCCACATAGTCGCGGTTGCCCTCCAGGTAGGCCAGCACGTCGTCCAGCCAGGGCTGGGCATCGCGATAGGCGGCCACCGTGGCCACATAGCCGAGGATGTCCGGCTCGGCCACCAGACCCACTCTGGCCTTTTCCAGGCGGCTGCGCAGCTCCTCGTCCGGCACGATGCCCATAGCACAGTGCAGGCCGGGAATATTGTAGGTCTTGCTCGGCGCCATCAGAGTCACGGTGTGCTCGCCGACCTCACGGGAGAGCGAAGCGATGGGGACGTGCCGGTAGCCGCGGTAGATAAAGTCAGCGTGGATCTCGTCGGAGCAGATCGTGACGCGGTGGCGCAGGCAGATCTCGGCCAGGGTCTCGAGCTCGCCGCGCGTGTAGACGCGGCCCACCGGATTGTGCGGGTTGCAGAAGATGAACACGCGCGTGCGCGGGCGGATGGCCGCCTCGAACTCGGCCGGGTCGAAACCATAGCTGCCGTCCGGCCTCTGCGAGAGCGGTGCCTCATCGCGGTAACAGGAGCAGTTGGCCGGCGCGGCGAGGATGGGCGGGTAGGCCGGGGTCTGCACCAGCACCCCATCGCCGGCGGTGGTCAGGGCGTGGCACAGCAGGTTGAAACCGATGACCACGCCAGGCAGCGGCACGAGCCAGTCCTTCGGCACTTCCCAGTCGTACAATGCCTTGAGCCGCGCCCGAAACACCTCGCGCAGCTCGGGCGGCTCGCAACCATAGCCCAGCACGCCGTGCTCCAGACGCCGCTGCAGGGCCTCCAGGACCACTGGCGGCGCGGCAAAATCCATATCAGCGACCCACAGTGGCAATGTATCTGCCGGGTAGGCGCTCCACTTGACACTGTCAGTGCGGCAACGGTCGATGGACTGGTCCAGGTCGTGTGGCATCAGCATTGGCTCCTTGGTGGTAGTGGTGACGGCCCATTCTAGTCCGGCGCCTGCCGCGCGCCAAAAGCGGCGCCGGGCCGGCTCAGTGCAGCCGCTCGGGCCAGTCCGGCGGCAGGTCGATGACGTACATCTCGACCTCTTCCGTGCCGCTGCGGCCCCAGTTGCTGGTAAACAGGATCCGCGTCAGCTCCTGATTGGCCGTGGCGTGCGGCTCGGCCCAATAATCCTGCTCGATGGCCTCGCTGTACAGCGAGTGGGTATGGGCCAGCCGGGCCACCCTGCCGCCTGGCTTGAGCTCGATCAGGAAGACCTGGTCGTCCATCCACGTTTGGCTCATCGGGTGGCCGCCGTTGTAGGTGGAAACCACGACCCAGCCGGGCCGGTTCAGAGCACGCCCCGAAAAGTGCAGGCCAATCGCGGTATGACCAAAGTCGATGGGCCACAGCGGCGTGACCGTGCCGCTGGCGATGTCGAGCATGGCGATGTTGTCTGTGTCGATATCCTGGTAGACCAGCACCTCGCGGCCGGCAGCGTCGAGAGCCAGGTCGCCGTGGCCGCAGATGCGCAGCAGCCCCCGGCCGTTCTGCAGCGAGCGGTCCCACACCATCAGCCCGCAGGGATTGGCCTCTGTGCCCAGCGTCCCCTGCTCACAATAGTCGTACCAGGCCAGGAAATAGTTCCCCGAGGGGCTGATGGTCACATTGTCAATGTCCGGCGCGCCGGTCACCTCGCGGCGGGCGATGATGCGGTCGGTCGCCTGGTCATAGACCAGCAACGCGATGCGCTGCCAGTCGGCATTGTCGGCCATCAGGCCCCAGTAGCGGCCGTCAGCCGAGGGGCTGCCCTCCCCGCGCGTCCACACCGCGGCCAGCGTCTGGCCGGGAAAGTCAGGGTTAAAGTCGTGGACCGTGCCCACGGCCAGGGTCTGCACATTGAGCGACATCAGCCGCGCCTCTTCGGTGTAGTAAAGCACGGACGGATCGGTCGCGTCCCAGCGCGGGTCCACCGGCCCGCCGATGGGCAGCTGCCTGATGGGCTTGAGCGTGCGGGCGTCGTAGAGATACCAGGTAGCGGCGATGCCGCGGACCAGGAGCAGGCTGCCATCGGCGTTGAAGGATTGAACGCGCGAGTACTCGTTGAGCAGTCCAGGGGACGGGTCGTCGGCGGCGATATCGGTCGTGCGGTCAGTGGCGCGGGTGAGACACGTGCCGAACACCGGGTCGCGGAAGGGGCTGCGCGCCGCCGGCTCGGCCAGAGCGGGCACCTGATAGACGGTCAGGTCGTGGATAAGCACGGCTGGTGGCGTGCCGCAGGGCGACGGTGCGCCCGGGCTGCGCTGCACCAGGGGCACGCTGGTGCGAAAGACGCGCTCTGCCAGCAGGCGCAGGCGCAAGCAGGCCGCGCCGGAGATCACAAGGGCCAGAACCAGGGCCAGAATGAGCGTCAGCCGTCGCACCATGTGACCCTCCTGCGGCAGTATTAGCCGCTCGGGCCGGGCGCCGACTGCAGCGGCGCGCGGCACAGCCAGCGCCAGGTCGTCTGGCCTGGACCTTCCTCGACCACGGCAAAGCCAGCGGCGGCGAGTATTGCCTGCAGCGCCTCGCGGCTGTGCTTGCGTTCGGAGCGGAAGCGGTTGCCCAGCGCTTTGCTCTGCCGCACCAGCCACCTGAGCGGCGTGGTGCGCAACTGGTGCTTGATCGCGGGCCGCGAGCGGCTGTCCACCGTCACCAGCAGGAGCCAGCCCCCGGGAACAAGCACGCGACGGACCTCGCCGAGAAAGGCGGCGGGGTCAGTGGCGCACTGCAGCACCCCCGCGGCCAGCACGCCGTTGAAAGAGGCGTCCGCCAGGGGCAGAGGGCGGTTGAGGTCAGCGGTGCGGAAGGTCATGTCAGCGCCCGGCAGGGCAGCCGCCTTTTGGCGGGCCTTGCGCAGCATGCCCGCCGAGATATCCAGGCCGGTAACGGAGCAGCCCAGCGCGGCCAGGGCCAGGGAATGGCTACCCGTGCCGCAGCCCAGGTCCAGCACGCGGCGCTCGCCGGTCAGGCGCCCGGCCAGCAGGCGCGCCGTAGCGTCAACCTCGGCGGCGAACTCGGGCAGCGCCAGATAGTCGTCCCAGGTGAGGCTCTGCAGGCTCCAGAAGGCCGCTTCGAGGTTCGGCGCCAGTCGGTGTGCCATAGTCTATGCTAACCCAGGCGGGGAGGGTTGTCAAGGGAGAGGACAGGGGGACAGGCTAAAGCCTGTACTACGAACCAATCCGGGCCCAGGTCACCCTGGCGCCTGTGTCACTGTCCCAGGGCAGCTATGATCGGCCGCATCCCGTTCGTAATTGCACTTTAGCGCTCCTGTGCTACAATCGCGCTATGAGTCAAACCGTCGCCTTTTTCGACCTCGACAACACCATCCTCATTGGCACGTCCGGCCTGATGTACCTGCGTTACCTGCTTCAGACGCCCGACGCCTCGTTCGGCACCAAGCTCAACGCCACGCTGCAGGCGGCGCGCTACCGCTTTGCGATGATCGACTACACCGCCGTTGCGGTCAAGCTGGTGGACAGCGTCTCCAACAGCAGCGAGGAGGTGGCCCGGGAGGTCTATCAGGACTTTTACGACGAGGTGCTGGCCAACAAGATCTCGCCCCTGGCCAGGCAGCGCATCGCCGAGCACCAGGCGCAGGGACACCTGGTGGCGGTCATCTCGGCGGCCACGCAGTACGTGGTAGAGCCAGTGGCCAGGGCAGTGGGCGTAGCCGATGTCCTGTGCACGCGCCTGGAGGTCAAGAACGGCCTGTTTACCGGTCAGGTCATCGAGCCGCCCTGCTTCGGGCAGGGCAAGGTGTATTATGCGCGCCAGTTCCTACAGCAGCATGGCGCCACGCTGGCCGACGCCTACTTTTACACCGACAGCGACGTGGACCTGCCGCTGCTGGAGCTGGTGGGTCACCCGGTAGCAGTGAATCCCGACCGACGTTTGACGCAAGTAGCCCGACAGCGCGGCTGGCCCATCGAGTTCTTTGCCCAGTCCTGAGCCCCGCCGCAACTCTGTGCCCCGTCCGTCGTCACGACTGGTAGAGCCCCCGCGTTTTTCGCGCTGTCCTTGACGGGGGATTGATTCGGCCTAAAATGGGCGCGTAACAGAGGGGGGCAGGCCAAGCTCATCCCGGCGAAGGGAAATCACCCCCGGCCTGTCCCGGAATTGTGAATGCCAAACGAGTTCCGTCACGTACAAGCGTATCAACATCTGGAAAAAGGTCAGTCTCTGGAAAGCCTGGGCCTGCTCGACGAGGCCATGCTCGAGTTCAAGCGCGCGGTCGAAGCGGATCCGCGCATCGCCACGGCGCGCAACGCACTGGGTAACCATTACCGGCGCAAGGGTCTGCTGACCAAGGCGGCGGACGAGTTCCGCTGCGCCCTGCACCTGAGCGAGGATTTCGAGAGCTGCTTCAACCTCGGCGGCGTGCTGGCCGAGCTGGAGCGCTATGAAGAGGCCGTCGAGCTCTACCGCCGCTGCATCGAGCTCGACGCCAATGACCCGGCCGCGCAGTACGAGCTGGCCTACTGCCTGTGCGGAACGGGCAAGTACAGCGAGGCGCTCCAGCTCTTCAAGACCCTGTCCGAGGCACACCCCGACGACTGGGAGCTGCACTTTGCCCTGGGCGACTGCTACATCGGGCTGGAGGACTATCCCGCCGCGCTGGCCGAGCTCCAACGAGCCGTGGCCGGTGCCCCCGATGACGGCGAAAAGAGCCAGGTGCGCCAGGCGCTGTTGGTGGCCCGGCGGCACCTCGAGTTCGCCGCCTACAAGGCGGTCAACCTCAAGGACCGACTCTACGTCGATCACGGGGCGGTGGTGCTGGGCACTGCTGGCGACGACGGCCTGACCGTGGCCGCGGACAAGGACCGCGCCTACAGCTATGCCGACGTAGCAGTGACTCTGGCCCGCCTGCTGCGGCTGATCCGCGACCAGGGCTGGCAGATCACCGCTGCCTGCAGCACCGACGAGAGCGCCATGCCCCTGGCCCTGGCGCTGGCCCGCGTGCTGGAGGTACCGGTTCTGCCGGTGGACCAGCTCACCGACGAGGACTTTACCCTGGTCATTATGGGCATCGGGCGGCAGCCCGAGCTGTGCGACGTCACGCTGGAGCGGGTGCCCGGCAAGATGATCTCCTTCGCTATGGCCATCGCCTGGCCGCTGGAGGAGGACCTGGTCACCGACGTGGTGGGCGTGCACTGCACGGGTAGCTGCACCCTGCCCTGGCAGAGAGGCCCCAACCGCGCCACCGCCGGGGCAGGCCACAGCGCGCTCACGGGAGCGCGGCGCTCGGCCAGGACGTCAGCCACGGCGCTGCTGCGCGCGCTGGCGGCGTCAGCCGACGAACCGAACGAGAGCGCCCAGCACGAGTACTATGAACGGCACTCGCTGCTGCGCTTTTACGAGAATGCTTCCCAGCTCGATAAGGGAGCTCCCGAACGTTCTCCCGGGACGGACGAGCGCCCGCAGGCCTGATCTGGCTGTTGGCGGCTTGGCCTCCAGAGGCGGCCATGAACGCTTCCACAACCGAAATACAACTGCCGGGGGCCAGGGTGACCCTCAGAGACCTGACCCGCGACGACCTCGATGCGATGGAGCTGTGGCCCCCTTTCTCCGACCCGCTCAACAAGCTGTGGAACATCCCCCGTTCCAGCAGCCTGGGACGGGACCTGTGGTTCGTGATGCACGGCTCTGATCCGACGCGTCGCTGGTACGCCATCGAGCGGCGCGAGGATCGCTCGGTGATCGGCACGCTCAGCCTGCGCGAGATCGAGGCCCCGGCCTCAGCCCGGCTGGGCATTGGCCTTGGCTCGGCCTATGTCGACCAGGGCTATGGCAGCGAGGCGCTGTCGCTCTTTCTGCCCTACTACTTTCGCCGGCTCGGCTTCCAGCGGCTGGTGCTCGACGTCGCGGCAGCCAACCAGCGCGCCGTGCATGTCTATGACAAGCTCGGTTTTCGCCTGACCGGCTCGCACTATCGCAACGTGCCCGAAGAAACGGACCTGAGCTTTATGCAGGAGCCGGCCTACTGTCACCTGCTGCCCTACTTCCGCCGCCACTTTGGCCGCATGCAGCTCCTGTTCCTGGATATGGCTCTGGAGCGGCGCGACTGGGAGGCCAGCCACACGCAGCCGGCCAAGCGGGCGCCGGCCACGCAGGGCGCTCGCCCCTAGTCCGGGGCACTGCGGCTGAGCTGGCCCATGCCGATTCTGCGCGACCTCCCCATCGTCCTCACCCCCGAGCTGATGTACGCACACCAGGGGCGCTCGGCTACCGCCAGACCCCTGCCAGAGCACGCCCGGGCTGCCTACCGGCGCGCCATCGAGCAGGCGCTGGAGCTGGCCGAACCGGCTGCCCTCTACGAGCTGTTCGACGTAGCCAGCGTCGACGGCAAGCGCCTCTTGCTGGCCAACGGCCAGGCCCTGAGCAGCGCGCTCATTGTGCAGCAGCTCGCCCGCGCTAAAAGGCTGGCCGTGGCCGTGTGCACCGTGGGCGCGCGCCTGCCCGCTGCTTCGAGTGAGGCCTTTCGCCACGACGACAGCCTGCGGGGCTTTTTGCTCGATACGGCCGGCTCGCTGGCCGTCGGCATGGTGTCGCTGGCCCTGCTGGAGCACCTGGCCGGCCTGGCCCGCGACAACGGCCAGAGCACCAGTTTCTCCATTGCCCCGGGCAGCGCCGAGTGCACCCTGGAGGATCAACGCGTGGTCTTTGACCTGCTGCCGGCGCAGGACATTGGCGTGCGCCTGATGGACAGCCTGGTGATGGTGCCCATCAAGTCGGTCTCACTGGTGGTCGGCATCGGCCTGGACATGCCCGGCCAGCTCGACCACAGCCAGTGCGACTTTTGCCCGCGCCGCGAGACCTGCCCCAGTCCGCGCCTGCGCCAGGGCGCTCACCACCTCGCCACGACCATGGCGGGACAGTAGAGAGGCGCCATGACCAACGACGCCGTTTATGTCGAGTTTGAACCGGTCGGCCGGCGCGGGCCCTGCCCCGCCGCTGAGACGCTGCTCGATGCGGCCCACGCGCTGGGCGTCGATCTCACCGCCCTGTGCGGCGGCAAGGGCACCTGCGGCCGCTGCCTGGTGCAGGTGATCGCCGGCCCCGTCTCGCCCCCCACGGCCACGGAAACCCGGCTGTTGACTCCGGCCCAGCTCCGCTCGGGCTTCCGCCTGGCCTGCCAGGCCAGGCCAGAGGGCGCGGTCAGGGTGCGCATCCCGGCCGAGTCTCTGACCACGCCGCAGAGAACGCTGGTGGAGGGCCTGGAGGTGCCGGTCGAGGTGCGGCCGGCGGTGACGCGGCATGAGCTAGTGCTGACCGCGCCCACGCTGGAGGATCCCACCGCCGACGACGTGCGCGTGAAAGCCGCCCTGGCCCGTGCCGGCGCGGCGTGCCACACAGCGGACACGGCCCTGCTGCGCACCATCTCGCCGCTGCTGCGGGAGTGGGACTGGCGCGCCAGCGCCGTTGTGCGCGGGGGCGAGTGGGTGGCCCTGCTCCAGCCGGGCCAGGCCATGCTCGGACTGGCGGTGGACGTCGGCACGACCAAGGTGGCGGCCTACCTGGTGGACCTGCAGAGCGGCCGCACGCTGGCCAGCCGCGGGGTGATGAACCCGCAGATCGCCTACGGCGAAGACGTGATCACGCGCATCGGACGCACTATGGAGCAGCCGGCCGAAGCCCGGCGGCTGCAGTCGCTGGTGAGCGAAGCGCTCAACCAGATGGTAGCCGATATGACCGCCGAGACAGGCACGGTGCCGGAGCAGGTGGTCGAGGCGGTGCTCGTGGGCAACACGGCCATGCACCATTTGCTGGCCGGGCTGCCGGCGTCTCAGGTAGCGCTGTCACCCTATGTGGCGGCGGTTGGCGAAGCGATGGACGTCAAGGCGCGCGAGCTGGGGCTGGTCCTGGCGCCGGGGGCCTATGCCCACCTGCTGCCCAACCTGGCCGGCTTTGTCGGTGCCGACCACCTGGCGATGATCCTGGCCACCGGCCTGGCCGAGCAGCCGGGGCTGGTTCTGGCGCTGGACATTGGTACCAACACCGAGGTGAGCCTGAGCGACAGAGGGCAGATCGCGAGCGTCTCCTGCGCTTCTGGCCCGGCCTTTGAGGGGGCGCACATCAAGCACGGCATGCGTGCCGCCGCCGGGGCCATCGAGCGCATCAAGCTCGAGAACGGTCAGGTGACCTACCAGACCATCGGCGGAGGGCCGGCGGTGGGGTTGTGCGGCTCGGGCATTCTGGACGGGCTGGCCCAGCTCTATCTGGCCGGCGTGGTCGACCGCGGCGGGAGAATGCAGGATGCCCCTGGCGTGCGCGGCACGGGCACCGAGCGCGAGTTTGTGTTAGTGAGCGAAGAAGAGCGCGGCGGCGCGCCGGCTCTGACCATCACCCAGCGCGACGTGCGTGAGCTGCAATTGGCCAAGGGCGCTATCCGCACCGGCATCGAGGCGCTGCTGCACAACGCCGGGCGCCGGGCCGAAGAGCTGCAGCAGGTGATCGTGGCCGGGGCCTTTGGCAGCTACATCGACGTGTCCAGCGCCATCACCGTGGGCCTGCTGCCGCGGCTGCCGCTGGAGCGCTACGTGCAGGTGGGCAACGCGGCCGGGACGGGAGCGCGGCTGTGCCTGCTCTCCGCCGCCAAACGCGCCGAGGTCCAGGCCATCGCCCGCCGCGTGCACTATCTCGAGCTGGCGCGCGTGCCGGGATTTGAACGCCTCTTTGCCAGCTCGATGTACCTCGGCGAGTGATTGTCAGCCTCGTGTCGGCTCGATTTCAGGCGGGCACAGGAGAAAGGGTGTAGAGTGACCTCAGATTGAGGAGCCGAGCAGAGGATTGCTGCTCAGGCCCATGCCCTGGCCCAATCGCGGGCCAGGCAGGTCGGGCCGGTGGAGGGCCCTTCAGAAGGGAGGTCAACGATGTTCGGGTGGTTCGGTGGATACAATGGCTGGGGGCGTCGGCGCTGGTACCGGCAGTGGCCGCCCGTGCGACCGTACTGGGGTTGTTGGCCCTTTGGCTGCGTGTGGCTGTTTGTGATACAGGTAATGGTAGTGGGATGGGTGATTCTGGCGATGTTCCTCAGAAGCGTCTGGTGGTAGCGCCGTGACGCACGACCGTAGAGCGGCTCCGCAGGCTCTGGCCTGCGGAGCCGCTTCTTTGTTCCGGCAAGAGAGGTCTACTTGACCTCCATGAAATGTTCCTTCTTGGCGCCGCAGATGGGGCACCTGTCGGGAGCTTCGCCGGTCACGGTAAAGCCGCAGACGTCGCAGACAAAGATCTGCGCCTTGGGCAGGTCCTTGCCGGCGTTCACTGCCTTGAGAGCCTCACCGTACAGGCCGTGGTGGATCTGCTCGACGGCCATGGCGTGCTTGAAGGACATGGCCGCAGCCTTGTCGTTGTCCTTCTGCGCCTCGGCCAGGTAAGGCGGGTACATCTGCTGGAACTCGAATCCCTCGCCCTCGATGGCAGCCACGAGGTTGTCCTTGGTCGACTGGACGCCGCCCATCACCCGCAGGTGAGCGTGGGCGTGCACCGTCTCGGCCTCGGCGACGGCGCGGAAGAGCTTGGCCACCTGCGGAAAACCGTCGGCCTCGGCCTTTTTGGCAAAAGCCAGGTACTTGCGGTTGGCCTGGCTCTCGCCAGCGAACGCGTTCTTCAGATTGTCGATCGTTGCCATTGTTTGTCTCCTTTGTCATTGAATGGAACCAACCCGCGCATTGTAGCACAAGTGGCGCGCCGGACAAAACAGAGTGACAAAGGTGGGAATGGTGGGTGAGAGCGCTGCGGCACAGGACGGGCTGACGCCGCCCGGTGGGGCGTGCCTGTCCCCACCCACTGACGCGGTGAGACCGTCCGGAAGGGGAGCGCTAAAGCGCCTCTTCGCAGTAGCTCAGAGACCTACGGCAACTACGAACCTGTCGTACGTATCCCCGGGGCAGTTATTCCACACTCTCGCGAACGCCAGATTGACGCTCCTTCCTCCTGCGCTATAATGTGTGCAGCAGCGCGGTACTGACTCCCTGGCGCCCCTGGCCGCAGGGACAAGAATGAGCGGGAGGTCGAGATGAGCTCTATTCGCTCGAGGCTTCGCCTTGCCGTTGCGGCGCTCTGCGCCGCTTTCTGTCTGATTCTGGCCCTGGCCGCCGGTCCTCTGTCCGTTGGCGGACAACCCCTTCTCCCCTCCCCTCCCGCCAACGAGCTGATCCAGGCCCTGCCTCCCTGTGTCGGCACGCCGGAACCTGGCGCGGTGCTGGTTACCTTCCAGCAGGGTGCCGATGGCTACAGCGGTGCTGAGGACACCACGTTGCGCCTCGGTTCGGGTAACCTGTCCTCGGCCTGGTACCTCCACGCTGGCTACCGCCAGCAGAACAGCTTTTTGCTGCGCTATGATCTCTCGTCCATTCCGGCCGGCTCGCGTGTGCTGTGCGCCGCGCAGCGGCTGTACGGCGAAATGTGGAGCGGCGCACCGTTCGAGCTGGAGCTGGGAGCATTCGCCGTCAAGCGACCCTGGACGCTGACCGAGGCCACCTACTCCCTCGCCGCCAGCGGCGTGCCGTGGCAGACCGGCGGGTGCAACGGCCCGTTGGACCGGCGTCAGGTGCCGGAAGTCACCTTTACCGCCACGCAAGTACAGCACTGGTACGAGCTCGATGTGACGCGCGTCGTGTCCGAGTGGGTGAGCGGCGTCACGCCCAACCTGGGACTATCGTTCCAGGCGCTGGACCGCTTTGACGAGGATTCGCTGTGGTTCACCGGTTCGGACGACGTGACCCCGAGCGGGTTCACCGGCAACAGGCCCATCCTGGTCGTGTTGTACGTACCGCCGGCGGCCACGCCCACCGCGACCTCTGTCCCCGCGGCCACACCCACACCGACAGCGACCACTGTGCCCCCCGAACCGACGGCTACGCCGACCGAGACGCCCGAGGGGCCGCCAGAGCCCACCGCCACGCCCACCGCGACGCCCGAGGGACCGCCAGAGCCTACCGCCACACCCACCGCCACCCCCGAAGGGCCGCCTGAACCGACCGCTACGCCCACC
>MWCV01000040.1 GCA_002070215.1 Chloroflexi bacterium ADurb.Bin180
GGTGATTGCTGCGGTCAAGGTCGTTTTCCCATGGTCCACGTGACCAATGGTGCCGATGTTCACATGCGGCTTGGTTCGCTCGAACTTTTTCTTTGCCATCTGCCCTGTCTCCTTTCCGTCAATGCGCGGTCTCTAGGCGCAAACCGAACTAGTATACACAGAATCGCTTGCTTGGCAAATCACCGCGTCCGCCTGGGGACCATCCCAGCCTATGCTGCACCACCTACACTGTATCCGCCGGACAACTCCCGGATTCTATCAGCCGGAAGCTCGGCGTAATGATTGAACTCCATCGTGAACGTGCCTCGCCCCTGAGTCATCGAGCGAACATCGGTGGCATAACCGAACATCTCCACCAGTGGCACCGTGCAACGCAGCGCCTGATAACCTTCAGCTCGCGGCTCCATACTCTCGATATTGGCCCGCCTCGAGTTGAGCCCGCTCAGTACTTCGCCCAGGAATCCTTCCGGCACGACCACCTCGACGCTCATGATCGGTTCCATCATCGTCGGCCTGGCCTGGGCGACACCCTTGCGCATGGCCAGCGCTGTGGCCACTTTGTAAGCCATCTCGGTCGACTCACCGACCACGTACGAACCGTCAACCAGCGTCACCCGCAGGTCCACCAGCGGATAACCGGCAATGACACCACTCTCCGTGGACTCGCGCACGCCCTGCTCGACCGCCGGAACAAACTCGGCCGGGACCCTGTCTGGAGACACCCGGCTCTCAAAACAGATGCCGGCGCCCCTTGGCAGCGGCTCCAGCTCGAGCCACACGTGGCCGAATTGCTCACGGCCGCCGGTCTGGCGTTCGAACAGCCCTTCGCTGCGTGCCTTCTGCGTGATGGTCTCACGGTACGACACCTGTGGTTTGCCCACGTTTGCTTCGACGTGAAACTCGCGCAGCATGCGATCAACCAACACTTCGAGGTGCAATTCCCCCATACCAGAGATGACAGTCTGTCCTGTCTCTTCCTCCGTTCGCACCGTGAAGGTGGGATCCTCTTCGGCCAGCCGCCGGAGCGAATCTGCCAGTTTGTCCTGATCGGCCTTGGTTCTCGGCTCGACGACCACCGAGATCACCGGCTCGGGAAACTTGATCGACTCGAGCACAATCGGGTGAGCCGGGTCGCAGAGCGTGTCACCGGTGAAAGTGAACTTGAATCCTACCACGGCCCCGATATCCCCGGCCCTGAGCAAGGGCACCTCTTCGCGCTGGTTGGCATACATGCGCAAAAGCTTGCCGACCCGTTCCTTGCGCTCCTTGGCCGCATTCGACACCACCGAGCCAGCCCTGAGCTGGCCTGAGTAGACCCTCACGTAGGCCAACCTTCCGGCAAACGGATCCGAAACGATCTTGAAAGCCAGCGCCGCGAGAGGAGCATCTTCACTCGGCGCCCGGCTCTCCTCTTGCTTCAGGAAGGGATTCTGCCCGACAATCGGTGGAATGTCCCGTGGGGAGGGAAGCAGGTCGACAATGGCATCCAACAACGGTTGAATTCCTTTGTTGCGCAGTGCCGTCCCACAGAACACTGGCACCAACTGAGAGCGGATCGTGGCCTTGCGTAGAGCCAGCCGCAGTTCCTGCGGTGTGATCGCGGTGCCTTCCAGGTATTTGGTTGTCAAACACTCGTCAGTATCGGCGATTGTCTCGATCAGGGTTTCGCGCCACCGGGCTACATCTGCATGTAGTTCGGGGGGTACCTCTTGAACGTCCATGACCGTGCCCAGATCGTCGGCGTAGAGGATCGCTTTGTTCTCAATCAGATCCACCACACCGCGAAAGGATGATTCTGCTCCAACCGGCACTTGCATCACCAGCGGTGACGCCTTGAGCCGGCCGCGAATCATTTCCACGGCGCGCCAGAAATTCGCCCCGATTCGATCCATCTTGTTAACGAAACAGATCCGTGGCACCCCAAACCGATTGGCCTGATGCCACACGGTCTCGGACTGGGGCTCTACGCCCGCCACGGCGTCAAAAACCACCACGCCGCCATCCAAGACCCGCAGACTCCGCTGCACTTCCGCCGTAAAGTCGATATGACCCGGCGTATCAATGATGTTAATCTGACAATCGTGCCAGGAGCAGGTAATAGCTGCCGCGGAGATGGTTATGCCGCGTTCCCTCTCCTCATCCATCCAGTCCGTGACAGTGGTCCCATCGTCGACATTCCCCATGCGATAGGTCCGCCCAGTGTAGAACAGGATACGCTCTGTAGTAGTCGTCTTGCCTGCATCTATATGGGCGATGATCCCGATGTTTCTAACCCGCTCTAGTGGAGCTACCTCAGACATGGGTTTCTCCGACGGCCACGCTGATCCTTCTTGGCATCACTCCCGGGCGCAGACTTGAGCCATCACCTACCAGCGATAGTGGGCAAAGGCGCGGTTAGCCTCGGCCATCTTGTGAGTGTCTTCACGCTTCTTGATGGTGTTACCCAGGCCCTTGGCCGCGTCCATCAGTTCATCGGCCAGCTTCTGCGCCATGGTCTTGCCAGAGCGGCTGTGCGCCGAGGCAATCAGCCAGCGAATGGCCAGGGCAGTGCTGCGATACTCGGGCACCTCGACTGGCACCTGATAGGTCGCGCCGCCGACGCGGCGAGGCTTCACTTCGATAACCGGCATAGAGTTGCGCAGAGCCGTTTCGAAAGTCTCGATCGGATTCTTCTGAGTGCGCTCTTCGATAATGGCACACGAGTCGTAAAAGATGCGCTGCGCGGTGCTCTTCTTGCCGCGCTCCATCAGTTTGTTGATGAACTGTGCCACCGAAACCTTCCCGTACTTGGGATCAGGTATGGTCCTTCGGCGTGGAACTGCTCCGTCTCTTGGCATCTCTGGCTCCTTTACTGAGCGGCTTCTTTGGGAGTCTTGGCCCCGTACTTGGAGCGCGCCTTCTTGCGGTTTTCCACTCCCGCCGAGTCAAGCGTGCCGCGCACGATGTGGTAGCGCACACCCGGCAGATCCTTGACCCTGCCCCCACGAACGAGAACCGCCGAGTGCTCCTGCAGGTTGTGCCCTTCGCCAGGGATATAGGCCGTGACTTCGATGCCGTTGGTCAGGCGGACGCGGGCGATCTTGCGCAACGCCGAGTTCGGCTTCTTTGGCGTCATCGTCTTGACCTGGGTGCACACGCCGCGCTTTTGCGGTGAGTATGTTCCATGGGCAACCAATCCGCGCAGCGAATTGCGTGTCATACGCAGCGCAGGTGCCTTGGTCTTTTTGCTCAGTTGCTTGCGTCCCTTCCGGACCAGCTGATTGATGGTCGGCAACTCTTCCTCCCTATTCTTGAACGGCCCCACGGGGCGCCTCGAGGCACAGAATGCCGAGGCTGCCCCTATAGGGCACTCAGCCTCGGCATCAGCGGTCTCACACTCCGTACTGTTCCTGAGGCAATTGTGACTGACGAAAAGCCATTCTAAACACAAATGCCCAAACTGTCAAACGCGGCCGTCGCCCTCGCGACGATGCCTCCCATGTCAGTCCCTTGCCTCAGCCTAGCCTACTCGCGGCCGGCGTGCATAGCCTGGAAGCCCCAGGCCAAGGCCGAGCTTGGGCATAAAGTCCTCGCTCTCATCGCGGCCAAACTGCACCAGTTCGCCGTTCTCGTTCAGCACCTGCACGGCAAGCCCAAGCCCTTGCAGCTCCTTGACCAGCACGCGGAACGACTCGGGAATGCTCGGTTCCTGGATGCGCTCACCCTTGACGATGGCCTCGTAGGCCTTGACGCGGCTGTTGACATCGTCCGACTTGACCGTCAGCATTTCCTGCAGAGTGTGCGCTGCGCCATACGCCTCGAGCGCCCAGACCTCCATCTCGCCAAAGCGCTGACCGCCCTGCTGCGCCTTGCCACCGAGCGGCTGCTGTGTCACCAGGCTGTACGGTCCGGTGGACCGGGCATGGACTTTGTCCTCCACCAGGTGCGCCAGCTTCATCATATAGATGACGCCTACGGTGACCGGCCGGTCGAATGGTTCGCCGGTCTTGCCGTTGTAGAGAATGGCCTTTCCAGAGGTCGGCAGGGGTATGTTCCTGGCTTCGCTGGCCTTGCGTGCCTCCAGCTCCAGTTGCTCATCGCGAATGCCGCTTACATCCACTCCCAGGTCAGACAGCCAGAGGCGAAGACAGGCCAGCGTCGCCAGTCGACTCGATTCCTGCGCCTCGGGAAGTGCGTTGTTCAGGATTGTGCCAGGGCAGAGGCGCTCTGCATCAAGCCCCTTCTCGGTCAACCAGTGCCTCAGCCAGGCCAAACGCGAGGCCATGGGATCGCGGAGCACCTCATCCAGGTCCTCCGCGTCTGATTCGTCCAGATTCTGTCGCATATAGTCCTGCACTGCTTCCCAGTCGTCTTCGAGCGACTCGGTATCTATCTGCTGCTCAGCAAGATAGGCCCAGGCCCGCTTCTGCAAGTCGCTCCAGGCGCGATCGCTCAACCAGGCGCGGGAGAGCTCACCGGCGATCTCAGCCTCATCTGCTCCGTCAAAAACGGGCGAGACGGCCCTAAAGCCCAGTCGGTCGGCCGCCCAACCGAGATGCGTCTCCAGTATCTGACCCACGTTCATACGAGCAGGAACACCGAGCGGATTGAGAATGATATCCACCGGCGTTCCGTCAGCCAGGTAAGGCATATCCTCGATGGGCACAATGCGCGAGATGACGCCCTTGTTGCCATGCCGCCCCGCCATCTTGTCGCCCTCGCTCACCTTGCGCTGCTGGGCAACGCTCACACGTACCATCTTGTCTACGCCGGCGGACATGTCGCGGTGCTCGTCACGAGAGAACACCCGCACCTCGACTACTTTTCCACGCTCACCATGCGGCAGCCGCAACGACGAGTCCTTGACCTCCCACGCCTTTTCGCCAAAGATCGCCCGCAGGAGCTTCTCTTCAGGTGAGAGCTCTGTTTCTCCCTTCGGCGTGATCTTGCCAACCAGGATGTCACCCGGGCCGACCTCGGCGCCGACATGGATGATGCCTTCCTCATCGAGGTTCCGCAGTGCATCTTCGCCCACGTTGGGGATATCGCGGGTGATTTCCTCCGGGCCCAGCTTGGTCTCGCGCGCTTCCACTTCGTGCTTCTCAATGTGGATTGACGAGAACTTGTCATCGCGCACCAGTTGCTCGCTGACCAGGATGGCATCTTCATAGTTGCCACCCTCCCAGGAGACAAAGGCCACCAGCACGTTCTGGCCCAGTGCCAGCTCACCGTTGTCGGTGGACGACGAGTCGGCCAGGGCAGTTCCCTTCACCACCCTGTCTCCGCGACTGACGATCGGCCGCTGGTCCAGGCAAGTACTCTGATTGGAGCGATTGTAACGTCGCAGCGAGTACGTGCGGTTCTTGCCTGCCGCGTTCCGTACCACGACCTCCCGACCGGTCGAACTAACGACCTCCCCATTCTCGGCGGCCAGCACGACCTGCCCCGAATCCAGAGCCGACTGCCGCTCCATGCCCGTGCCCACAACAGGCACTTCCGGCCGGAGCAACGGAACTGCCTGGCGCTGCATGTTGCTGCCCATCAGGGCTCGGTTAGCGTCATCATGTTCCAGGAAGGGGATCAGAGCCGCCGATACACTCACGATCTGCTTCGGCGACACATCCATGTAATCGACCCGATCCGCACTCTCCACCATAAAGCGCTGGTTAAAGCGCACCGAGGTGCGCTTGTCCAACAGCCGACCGTGTTCGTCTACGCGCGTTCCCGCTTGCGCGATCACATGCTGGTCTTCCTGGTCAGCCGTCAGGTAGACGACATCATTGGTGACTGTCGGTTCTACCGGCAGCACCTTCAAAGGCGCCTCAGCCAGCCGCAGCGCCAGGTCCTCATCGATCAGAGTGCCAGCTTCAGCAATCACCTCACCCGTGTCCGGGTGAGTCACTGCCTCGCGGAGAGTCAACCCCACCGTCGCGTTCGGCTGGTTCGTGACGTTGCGCAACACTCGTCGGTAGGGCGTCTCGACAAAGCCGTATTCATTGACGCGCGCATAGCTGGAGAGAGAGCCAATCAAGCCGATGTTCGGGCCTTCGGGTGTCTCGATAGGACAGATGCGCCCGTAGTGACTGTGGTGCACGTCACGCACGTCGAACCCGGCGCGCTCGCGGCGCAGACCTCCGGGACCCAGGGCCGACAGACGACGCTTATGAGTGAGCTCGGCCAGCGGGTTGGTCTGGTCCATAAACTGCGATAGCTGGCTGCCGCCAAAGAACTCGCGCATCACCGCCACCACCGGGCGGATGTTGATCAACCCCATCGGAGTGAGCTGCTCGGGCCCGCGTGTGCTCATCCGGTCGCGCACCATTCTCTCCATGCGCAGCAGGCCCACGCGCAGCTGATTCTGAATCAACTCCCCAACTGTCTTGATCCGGCGGTTGCCCAGGTGATCAATGTCGTCTGGCTCTCCCACCCCGTTGTTCACCAGGATCATCCGCTCCACGATCTTGACCAGGTCGAGTTTGGTCAGAATCCGAATGGGCTGCGGGATCTCCAGGCCCAGACGGCGGTTCAGCTTGTAGCGGCCAACCTTGCCCAGGTCATAGCGGCGCGGATTGAACAACAGGGCCGATAGATAGCTCCTGGCGTTCTCAAAGGTCGCCGGGTCACCGGGACGCATCTTTTTGTAGAACTCTTCCAGCGCCGAACGAGCATCCTTGGTCGGATCTCGCTCGATGGTTCGTGCCAGGTACGGGTGCTCTGGTGTCGTATCGACTGCCGCAAAGAGATTGAGCAGTTCCTCGTCGGTACCGGCCTGGATCAGCTCCGCTCCGGGCACATCGGTGATGACGCCCGTGGCGCGCAGCAACACGGTGATGGGCAGCTTGCGTTTGCGGTCGACCTTCACCGACAACACGTCGCGGCGGCTTGTTTCGCCCTCCAGCCAAGCACCGCGGTTCGGGATCAACTTGGCCATACACAGGCGCCGACCAGTGACGTGCTCTTCTTCAACCGTAAAGTAAGCACCAGGCGAGCGAATCAGTTGGCTGACGACCACCCGCTCGGCACCGTTGATCACAAAGGTGCCTTGTTCCGTCATGAGCGGGAAATCGCCCATATAGACTTCCTGCTCGCTGATCTCGCCCCCGGCCCCGTTGTTCTTGAGCTGAACTGTCACGTAGAGCGGTGTCGCGAGGGTCATGTCCCTGGTGCGGCACTCTTCCTCAGAGTACTTGGGTTCCTCAAAGCGGTGACCAAGGAAAGAGAGTTCGAGGTCGCCACCGTAGCTTACGATCGGCGAAACCTCCTCGAACAGCTCCTGGAGGCCCTCCCGCTTGAACCACTCGTAGGACTGCACCTGCATCTCGATAAGATTCGGCAGAGGGTAGACATCGGGGATGCGGGCGTAGGAGCGGATGTGGCTGGTTGAACCTGAGCCCTTGGCCGTAAGCGTAGCTGTTATCGTCATTCGACCTCACTTCTTGGATTATCAGCAGCAAGACAAGGGCGAAGGAAGCGCTCGCCTCCTCGCCGAGCTGTCTCGCACGGGCAAGGCCTTACCGATCAGCAATGACGGAGGCGACGAAGAAGATGGATGGCGTGCGAGTGCCAAATAGCGAGTATATCACTTTTTCGCAGGTTGTCAAATCAGGCCGACCGGCGAATCTGCTTCACAAACCCGGCAACCAGCTCAGCCAGATCGCCGATGAGTACGTGGTTGGCCTGATATGTAGCAGTCGCGACTGGCGCCTTTCCACTCGCCTTCTCCATCTGGGCAAAACACCGCGCGTTCGGGTTCGGACCCTGGCACGTCGCAAAGAACGCCACTGCCTTGAACTGCTCGCGATGCTTCACGATGTACGAGCGCACCGGCCCGGGCAGGCTGCTGCCCCAGAGCGGCGTCCCCAGGAGGATCAGGTCATAGTCGGCGGCGTTGTGTGTGGCCGGCAGAATCGGAACGCTCAGGCCAAGGTTCGCTTCAGCGCCAGCCAGCATGATCTTGACCAGCTTGCCGATGCCTCCCGGCTCAGTCACATCCAGATGCCGCGGTTTGACCTCCTGGATGTCCTCAACGTCAGCCCCCAGTTGAGTTGCGAACGCTTGGCCAACGCGTCGCGTGGTTCCGGACGACGAGTAAAACACAACCAGTATCTTCATAGGTGATACCTCCAGCTAGAGCAGACTTGGTCCTTCGACCGGTGACCAGTCAGACGGCTATTGCCGCCTGGCAGTGATCTCTCCTACGTACAGCCGCGGTGCACCTGGCACACGCTCAAGCAGGCCCTCGGCCGAGCCGGCCTCACGCACCCTCGCCTCGACGAGCCCCGCTCGGTTCAGATGCCGCACATACTGTTCGGCAGTCAGCACACCACCCACACATCCTGCCCAGCGGCCCAGATCCGAACACACCTCGTCAGGTACGACCGCATCACTGAGGATATCATATACCACAAGGCGGCCACCGGGTTTGAGCAGCCGTGCTGCCTCGCTGAGAACCGCTCTCTTGTCCGCCGACAGGTTCACGGCGCAGTTCGAGATCACCACGTCAACACTCCCAGACGAGAGGGGGACGCTTTCCATGGCGCAGCGCACAAAACCAGCATTGTCCTGCCCGGCGCTCCTCGCCGTGAGCAGCGCCCTCTTGACCATATCATCGACCAGGTCGATTCCCACCACCCGGCCCGAGCTGCCCACAGCCTTGGCTGCCAGAAGGCAGTCCAGTCCGAGTCCGCAGCCGAGGTCGAGCACCACTTGCCCGGTCGCCAGAGCTGCGGCACTCAACGGATTGCCGCATCCCAGTGATACTCCCTGAACCTGCTCGAGCTCTTCGGCCGTGCGGGTGCCGTACAGCTCTTCGATCACCTGCGAAGCGCCAAACCGAAAGAGCGACGGACAGGAAGCCTCATCCAGCGACATCCGCTCGACAAAAGCCGCGTAATAGTCCGCCACTGCGTCGCGCACTCGCTCCAGGTGGTCCTTTCCGGGACACGAGCCCGCCGCAGCACTGGTTCCCCTGCCGGTCACGTCTTGGCCGCCTGCTTGAGTGCGCCGGCGGCCTGGACCAGGATTGACACCACGCTGGCGTAGACAACGACCTTCTGTCCCACCACCTGGGCCACCAGACCTTGGGGGGTGTTCATCGTTGGCCGGTGGAAGATGAGCACCAGATACGCTCCCAGCACGAACAAAAACAGCGCAAAAGCCAGCGCGTAGCAACGAGGGTATCTCCGGTCGATGAGCATTGCCACCAGAAAGAACAGCACCGCCACCGGGAAACTCTGAAAGGCCCACACGACAAAGTTGCGGTGCCACAGCAATGCACGGTCGGCAGGGCACCATGCCACGCCAATGAAGCACAGGCTCGCTACCCAGCCGGCGAACGTGCCCGCCCAGGCCAAGATCCGCTGGAGCCGAGTTCTCGCAAAAAAGCTTCGGAACACGTTGAAGAAAAGCGCTAACCCAATTCCCGCTCCGGTCAGGGCAACAGTGAAGAGAATCAAGGGCGCCAGGTTTGATTCGCCGCCGTAGGTGCGAGTGAGGCCGAGGTCGCTGAAAAAGTTGCGCACAAAGGAGTAGCCCCTGTAGTCTGGATCCAGGTAGTTGCCCCCTCTGTACAGCAGCATGGCCAGCGCGGTCAACACCACGAACTGCAGGCAGGCAACCGCCGCGGCGATCAGCGCCCACCGCCGTCGCCCGTCGCGCGGCGGACCCCCGCCACGTCCCAAGCCTAGTCCCATCGTATTCCCCGTCGTCGCAGAGCGAGCAGAGCGAGCGCGACATTCGCCGACCACGGAACGAGCTTGAATTCTCCCGCCATGACTGCGTCCTCCATCTCCCGCGGCGATAGCCTGACCAGCTCCTGCGGCTCCAGGTCGTCGGAGCAGGGTTCGCCGCTCTGCCTGGCGTCCAGCGCAAGGTAAAGATGGCCGGTGGCGATGCCCCTGTTGGCACCGGCCTTGTAGCTTCCCAGATGCACCCATTCGTCCGCGATGCAACCCATCTCCTCGCGCAGCTCACGTTGCGCCGCCGCCAGAGGGGCCTCGCCCGGCTCGATGTACCCGCCCACCGGCGCCAGCGACAGGCCCTCAAGAGCGTACTTTTCCTGTCGAAAGCACAGGAACTCGCCGCCGGCCGAATAGGGAAGCACGTTGACAAAGTCCGGGGTGATGATCCACGGCCAGTGCTCGATCACGCGCCCGTCAGGAAGCTCAACCGTGTGCTCTTCAACGGTGAGGTACATGCTGTGTTCAAGGATCACTCGTCGCGACAGGGTCTTCCATGAAGACATGTTCGTAGCGCTCCAATCACCCTCGCTCAGGCCAGGCACCCGGCGCTTGTCTGGTCCTGTCCATCGAGAGTCACCATCCTAGGGCTGCTCTCATCTCACTTGCCGGCAAGTCGGGGCCGTGCCCGGGATAGATGCGCGTTACGTTCAGCGCAAAGAGCCGCCTCCAACTCTCCAGGACCTGCTGCCGGTCGTTTCCGGCAGGCGGGATCCTAGCCTTTCCTCCTCCAATTCCTACGCCTGCTCCCAGGTCGCCGACAAAGGCCTCTCCCGAATCGAGGACCAGGCTGATCGACCCGACCGTGTGGCCTGGCGTGTAGATCACCCTGCCCCGCACCCCGAATTCAGCCAGGTCGAGTCCCTCGTCGTGAATCACAATGTCGGCAGGCACTGGAGGGAACCTCATCAGCGAGGCCACCCAATCGATGGGCTTGGCCATTGCGCGCACGGCCGGATTCCACATGGCCGGAACCACTACTCTGCCGGTCTCAACCAGTTCACGGTCGCGTTCGTGTATCGCCACCCTGGCACCGGTCAGTCGCTTGAGAGCGGCAGCGGCGCCGGCGTGGTCGATGTGGCCATGCGTCAGCAGGATGAGCCTCAGCTCGCGAGGTGCGACATGATACTCTCGCAGCGCGCTCAGCACCATTCTTTCGGTCCGCGGGATTCCCGTGTCAACCAGTATCCAGCCGCTGTCGCCAATCAGGTACCGGTTGAAAGGACCCCTGGTGATAGTGTGTATCTGCATTGTCACGACGCCCTCTCGGCGCAAGATTACGGAACGTACGGCGCATCCGGATCGAACACGATGACCGCATAGCTGAAATCGTGAGTGACGCCCTCGATTCTCACGTCATTGATATGAACAGTGTACCAGATGTCGCGCTGCGGGGCGACACCAACGGCCAGCTCGGGCTGCCAGACAATGGTGTTCTCGCCATAGCCGCTTGCCAGAGGCATCACCGCCAGGAGCACGGCTTCATCACCCCTGGACATGGCAATGCTGGCCCGCTGAAAGTCAGCTCCGTCATAGGAGAACGACCACCGTGGGTACACCACCTGATAAGGCACATAACCGGGAGGCGGCCAGGCCACAAAGCCATCGCGGGTCTGCGGCCGCGCCAGGGAGCGTGGGCCCCACACCATCAGCGCGTTGGCCCCCAGGAATCCAGAGCGCCCCGGAACATCGCCTGTGCCCATGACCCGCGTGCGTGGGTACAGCAACCAGCGTCGGTGTGGCACATGGTAGTTGAGCTCTCCCGGGTCTTCCATGTACCCATCAATGGCCCTGGGTCCCCACACACCGGCATACAGATTGGACGCGCCGGCAGCTCGATCGCCTTCCTCAGAATAGCAGTACCACTCCGGGTCAGGGGTGTGGCTTACCTTTCCGTTCGCCGCCATCATCAAAGCCGCGTGCTGAGCGGCGGCGTTCATCGTAGCATCCAGCACGATGCTCGCGGGCACCCCGGCCATCGCTCGGAAATAGTTGATGCGGTGCACAACGGCTTCCCGATACTCGGCGGAGGTCGCTCCCGGCTTGCACTGCGAGTACCCCCCGCTCCAACTCACCGCAACGTGCTCCGAGATACGATAGTGCTCCCGGAAAAAAGCGGCCGACGGTGCCCGATTCAGGTTGTCAACCGTCAGGCCGTCGGTCAGTCGCGCGGCCGGTAGGAGCTCTGTGGAGCCCCACGCCTCATCTGAGACGACCTGTGCGCCTTCGCCCAGGTACGGCACGGTGGTCGGGGTCTCTGGCCGGGGCGTCGGGGGTCGTCTCGCCTGCCCAGGGTCGTGAACAGAGACACCACAGCAACTGAGGGCAGCCGAGCACAGCAGCGCCAGCCAGAGGCAGACCCACACCATCCGCCGGCCAACCGCACGGTGGGTTTGAAACCAGTCACCGCCTGAGGGAAACATCAGCCTGCGACTACCTCGACCACGGCTTCGCCGACCACTGAGCCGTTGGCCACCAGCACAAGTCGATGAGGACCCGGGAAATGCTGACGAGTCGAGCCATTGGCCAGCGAAAGGCGACGTCTAAAGACGTGGCCACCCGGCTCCAGAGAGACGGTTCGTATGGCAAAGACCTTGCGCGACAACTTGCCACCTGGCCTAGCGTACTCGACACGCAGCTCGAGGCGGACCAAGCACGGCTCCGCGCCCGAGACCTTAACCACAAAGCTGTAGCCGACGGATGAGCCTACTGGCACAGTACTCCGGTCGAGCTGAAAACCCGAGACCTCGAGTCTGCTATCGGGAGCCACCCCGACCAAGGCCAGAGCTTCCGGGTTTCCTGCCTTGAGCAGGGTTCTGAGGGCGTGACGAACGATCCAGTCGGTCCGGGGGTTGTGGCCGTACCACCTCCCGGCGACCTGCAGGGCGAGATGCGGGTGGTCCTTCGAGATTTCGTTCAGGTTGTTCGCCACGCTCTTTCGGACGTACTCTGATTCGTCGCCTTTGAGCAGCTCGAGAATGGGCAGGATGGGCGTCGGGTCGCGCTTGAGTTCCGCCAGCATCAAACCCCAGGGCAGCCGGGGGCGGCATCCTTCGCTGGCCAGGCGGCGCACATGCTCGTTCTCGTCAGTCGCCCACAGGGCAAGCACTGCCATCGCGCGCGCGGCATCGTGCGCGATGAACGGGCGGATGGCAAACTCGGAACTGCCAAAGCGAGTGAAATGGGCCAGCGCGGCCAGGCTCACGTCCCAGTGCTCGAGGCCATAACAGGCCACATAGTCGGAGCAGACCATCGGCAAAAAGCCCTTGCCCGCGGGGATAGCCCTGCTGAGGATGTCCACGGCCTGCCGGTAGTCGTCTGGCAGTGTCTGGTGCAGGCACTCGGTGATATGGCTCAGCCGCTCCTTGAGCTCTCGCTCAGTCCAGGCCTCGTCAAAGACCAGACGCAGAAAAAGGCCGTCGTCAAAGGGCGGGTACGCCTCCTGGATGGCGGCGGCGAACTGTCCAAGTGCCTGATGACTGAATAGGGTATCCTTGAGCTTGTCCGGCATGGCCTCGTCCTTCGCGCAGCGTATGGCAGTATAGGCTGGAACGCCTTTCCCTGTCAATGGCGCCGGTACGGCACTGTCTCCTCAAGGCCATTAGCTGTCCAGTTGACATGCCAGGCCGTCCGTGCTATACTCGCGATGCACACGTGTGCAACGGAGCCGCCATGGTCGTGTCGATCAAGGAGATCGCCCGGCGAGCCGGTGTTTCGCATTCAACCGTCTCGCGCGCCCTGCACCAAAGCCCTCTGGTCAGGCCAGATACCGCAGTGCGCATCCGCACGCTGGCCGAGGAGATGGGCTATGTTCCGAGCGCCATCGGCCGAGGCCTCGCCACCCGCAGCACCCACACCCTCGGCCTGGTCGTTACTACCATCGCTGACCCTTTCGTTTCGGAGGTGGTGCGCGGCGCAGAAGAGCTGGCCATGGACCACGGCTATTCTGTCTTCCTCTGCCAGTCTGGCGCACAGCCCCAGAGAGAGCTGGCCGCAGTCCGTGCTTTGCATGAGAACCGCGTCGTTGGCGTCATCGTCACCTCCTCGCGGGTGGGCGACTTGTATGGACCTCTGCTGGCTCAGATGAAGGTGCCCATCGTCCTCATCAACAACGAGCGCTCCGATCCGGGCATCTGGTTTGTGTCGATCGATGACCGCCACGGCGGCATGCTGGCCACCGAACATCTGCTTCGCATCGGACGGAGAAGGATCGGCTTCATCGCCGGCTGGCCTGAGGCCACCTCCAGCATCGGCCGGCTGCGCGGCTGCGTCGAAGCACTGGACCGACACGCCCTGAGAGCAAGTCCCTACTGGACGGCGTCGGCAAATGGCCGCATGGACGGCGGCTATGCCGCCGCGGCGGATATGCTGTCCTGCCGCCCTCTGCCAGACGGGCTATTCTGCTACAACGACCTCACCGCTATCGGAGCGCTCAAGGCACTACGCGAGCATGGTCTGCGCGTTCCGGATGATATCGCCGTTGTCGGTTTTGACGATATTGCCATGGCCGCGTTCACCTGCCCCCCTCTGACCACCGTCGCTCAGCCGCGTCTAGACATGGGAAGGCTTGCCGTGTGCATGCTTCTGGACCTCATCGCCGGTAGAAGCGTCGAGAGCCAGACACTCGAAGGCTCGCTCGTCATTCGTGAATCAACCCTCGCCGCTCAAGGCGGGGATCAATAGCCAGGAGGAGGAAAGTAGGATGAAGGCACTCGTTCTGTCCGCGCAATGGAACCCCAGGAAGGGTTACAACCTTACCGAAGCCGAGCGCATATCCCGCAAGGTGGTCTCGGGCAATATGGTCTGGCAGCACCCTACGCTCAAAGTGCAGGATGTCGACCAGCCCAAGCCCACGCCGGACCAGGTTCTCATCCGTATCAAGGCCTGTGGTGTGTGCGGCTCTGACATCCATTTCTACGAGCACGACGACGAAGACTATATCCTCTATCCCGGCCTGACCAAGTTCCCCACCATCCTCGGACACGAATTCTCGGGCGTCGTCGAGGAAGCAGGCAGTCAGGTCAAGGACCTGGTTCCTGGCGACATGGTTACGGCGGAGGAGATGATCTGGTGCGGCTACTGCACCCCCTGTCGCAACGGCTTTCCCAACCATTGCCGCAATCTCGAGGAGATCGGCTTTACCATCCCCGGAGCCTTCGCCGAGTATATCGCCATCGGAGCCAAGTACTGCTGGAAGATCGACGACCTCAAGGCCCGCTTTGGCAGCGAGGACAAGGCCTATGAGGTGGGCGCCATCACCGAACCAACCTGCGTGACCTACAACGGCATGTTCGAGTGCGCCGGAGGCTTTCGACCCGGCGCGTACGTGGTTGTCTTTGGCGCCGGACCGATCGGCCTCGCTGGAGTCGGCCTGGCCAAAGCAGGAGGAGCTGGCAAGATCATCGCTTTCGAGACATCGCCCCAGCGGCGCGAGCTGGCCAAAGTGATCGGAGCCGATTACGTGTACGACCCCAAGGCAGTGACTCCCAGTGAGGTCATTATGGATCTGACCGAGGGTGAGGGTGCAGACATGATGGTTGAGGCAGCAGGAGCCCCTCAGCTCACCATCCCCGAGATGGAAAAGTGCCTGGCCGTCAACAGCAAGATCGTGCAGATTGGCCGGGCGGCTCAGCGCGTGTCGGCCTACCTGGAGAATCTCCAGGTGCGCCGCGCCAAGATCTATGGCGCTCAGGGCCACTCGGGTCATGGCACCTTCCCCAATGTCATCCGCTTGGTGGCCTCCGGTCGGATGGACCTTTCGCCCATGATCACCGCTCGTTTCGACCTCGACCACGTGGTCGACGCCATCGCCCAGTCCGGTGCCCGCCAGCACGGCAAGATTATGGTCAAGATGGGGTGAGTGCAACATGCCAAGTACTGTGAACATCGGTCTCATCGGTGCGGGCCGAATCGGCAAGGTGCACGCGCAGAACCTGGCCTGCCGCGTCCCCGGTGCGCGCCTGGCAGGGGTAGCGGACGTGGTCCAGAGTGCCGCAGCAGAATGCGCTGCCTTGGTCGGTTGCCAGACCGCCATTCCCGATTACCGGGCGTTGCTGGACAATAGGGATATCCAGGCCGTGGTGGTCTGTACCAGCACCAACACGCACGCGCAGATCATCGAAGAGGCGGCTGCTGCGGGCAAGCACATCTTCTCGGAAAAGCCCCTCGACCTGGACCTGAAGCGCATCGATCAAGTGCTGTCCGCCGTGAAACGCGCCGGCGTCAAGCTTCAGGTGGGGTTTAACCGCCGATTTGACGCCAACTTTAGCCGGGTTCGCGAAATCGTGGCCGAGGGCAAGATCGGGCGGCCACACCTGCTGCGCATCACCAGCAGGGACCCCCAACCTCCGCCCATCGCTTACGTCAAGGTGTCGGGGGGTCTCTTCCTCGACATGACCATACACGACCTGGATATGTCACGCTTTCTTCTCGGCGAAGAAGTCACTGAGATCTACGCCGCCGCAGCCGTCCTGGTAGACCCGGCGATCGGTGCAGCAGGAGACGTCGACACGGCAGTGCTCACGCTGCGCTACCAGAGCGGCGCCATCGGCACCATCGACAACAGCCGCCGAGCCGTCTATGGCTACGACCAGCGAGTGGAGGTCTTTGGCGACAAGGGGATGGTCTGCGTCGCTAACAAAAAGCCCGACTCGGCGGAGTGGAGCCTTGCTGATGGCATTCACTCCTCGCTGCCACTGTTCTTCTTCCTGGAGCGCTACAACGACTCGTACATTGCCGAGATGCGCGCCTTTGTCGACTGCATCGCCACCGGAAAGGATCCGCCGGTACAGGGCATCGACGGGCGTATCCCGGTCGCGATGGCCTACGCCGCCGCCAGGTCAGTGCGCGAGCACCGACCGATCAAGCTGAGCGAGGTGGACGAGGGCGGGGGCTAAACTCGAATGACCGCGAGTTCCGCACTCTGTGCGACCGAACCTGGAAGACAGGAGGCGTGACGATGCGCCACGGAGCGTGCACCTGGATCTTTGGCGACCAGCCGCTGCCCGACATCGCCCAACGTCTCGCCGCGGCTGGTGCCGATGGCATGGAACTGATGGGCAACCTGGAGGCCTACCCGCCGGGCAAGGTCAATGCCTGCCTGCGAGAGAGCGGGCTGAAGGTGCTCTCGCTCACTCCGGAGAACGTCGACCTGGCCCATCCTGACCCGCAGGTTCGCAGCCAGGCGTTGGAATACTACTATCGCCTGCTCGACCTGGCAGCGGAGGTCGGCAACCCGGTCGTCTGCTGTCACGGCGCAGTCGGCCGAATCCGTGCCATAGGCCCTCACGAGGACGAGCGCCGCTGGTTCCTGCTGGGTGTGCAGCGCATCGCCGAGCGGGCTGGACAGGCGGGCCTGCGCATCGCTCTGGAGGTGCTGAACCGCTATGAAGCTCATCTCCTCAATACCGCCGGGGAGGCACTGGCCTTCGTCAGAGAGGTCGGCGCCGACAACGTTGGTCTCTTGCTTGACTGCTACCATATGAACATCGAAGAGGAGGACCTGCGGAGCGCAATTGGCACTGCTAGCGACCGCCTGTTTCTCTTCCACGCTGCCGACTCTAACCGTCAGGCTGTGGGCCGCGGGCACACCGACTGGCCCGGCGTGTTGCGCGCGCTCCGGGACGCCCGCTACACCGGCGACCTGGTGCTCGAGTGTACCGCTCCCGGTCCTGACCCATTCACTCCGATCAAGGGCGAAGGCTGGCAGGAGATGGTGTGGCAGTATGTCGAGGAATCGCTGCGTTACCTGGAGCTGTTGGAGAGACAGGTTGGGTTGACTGGATAGCCGACAAGCTGGACTCGGACGGGAGGAACTGTGTTACTAGCCATCAATGGCGCAACCACCATGAAAACTGACCTGGCAGGTGATATCGCCGCGGCCCATGCGGCCGGATTCCAGGGTCTGGAGCTCTGGGCGGCCAAAGTCGATGAGTACCTGCGCAGTCACAGCCTCGCGGAGCTCGCTTCTTTGCTCCGCAAGAACAAGATCACGCCAGTAAGCATCAACTCGATCGAGTTCATCACGTTTCGCTCGGCCGAGGACTATCAGAAGATCCGCACCAGGTGTCAGCAATTGTGCGAGTGGAGCAGAGCGATCGGTTGCGAGCGCATCGTCGTCGTCCCCAGCCCAACTCCCAGAGAAGGGGCAACCCGCTCGCAGATCAAGTCGGAATCGGTGCGTGTCCTGCGTGAACTCGGCGCTCTGGCCGGCGGCTATGGCGTGAAACTGGCTTTCGAGTTCCTCGGTTTTGGCTGGTGCTCCGTGCGAACCCTTGCTCAGGCCCGGGAGATCGTCAGCGCGGCAGATCGGCCCAACGTTGGCCTGGTCATTGACACCTGCCACTTTTACGCCGGGGGTTCACGCATCGAGTCCATCAAGCGAGTCAACCCCGAGCAGATCCTCATCTTTCACATCAACGACGTGGAGAAGAGGCCCAAACAAACCATCGAGGACGCCCACCGGCTCCTGCCAGGCGAAGGAGTGATCCCGCTCGAGGCCATCCTGCGCGAACTCAAGGCGACCGGCTTTGACGGGCTTTGCTCGATTGAGCTGTTCCGCCCGGCCTATTGGGAACGGCCAGCACCCGAATTGGCCAGGTCGGCGCGTGAGGCAACGCTCAAGCTGCTTCGGCCCCTTTTTGACGTCGTATGACCGAGTTGCTCCACAGCGCAACCATGCGTAGAATGGACCCGGCTGACACCATCATCAACTGACAACAGAACACCGAACCATTCCACGTGTCGAGCAAACTGAAAGGAGGTGCCCTGGCGAGCCACCGCCTGACAGTATCATGAGTCGGACAGCAGTTGCTCACTATCTTGAGGAGGAGAGACAATGCGTCGTCGACGAATGTGGACTGTGGTAACCTTGTTCGTGGTTGGCTGTCTGTTGTGGGCCGGGTGCACCCCTGCGGCCACTCCTACCCCCCAGGTGATCGTCAAGAGAGAGACCGAAGTAGTGACAATCCGCGAGACGGTCGTGGTTCCTCCCACCCCCGTCCCGCCCGCGCCAACTGAGATCACCCTGGTGGATACCAACTCGGGAGCCAACTTCCAGTGGTACTGGCAGAACGTCATAGTTCCTGCCATCCAGGATCAGCTGGGCATCAAGGTCAACTATGTGGTGGGCAAGATCGCCGAACAGACCGAGCGCATGAAGGCCTGGGAAGCGGGCAAGGGTGATGTGCAGCTGCTCTTTGTCAAGCCGGATGACATTGCCAGCATCGTCAAGGCGTCCATCCCGCTGGTCAAGCTCTGGCCCGACCACAAGGACGACATCCCCAATCTGGCCAAGTGCCCCGAGGACTACTTGAAGATCGCTCAGGGCGTGGACATCCAGGGCACCGGGGCGCTGTACTGGCGCAGCCAGTACATGCTGATGTACAACACGGAGTACGTCAAGAACCCGCCCAAGAGCTGGAAAGAGTTCTACGAGCGGCGGGCCGAATGGAAGGGTCATATCGGCTGGATTCGCCCCGATGCCAAGTCCGGCGCCGGCCGCGGCCTGCCCTACGCCTTCCTGAATGCGTTCGTGCCACTCACCGATGCCGCCGGCAAGGCGATTCCGCTGGCAGACCTGCAGGCCAAGCCGGAGTTTAAGGACGCGGTGACCAAGCTCCGCGAGTTCATCAAGGCCTGCAAATCCGCGATTCCTGCGGAGCCTCCCAATATGTTCGAGGATTTCAACGCCGGCGACACCTGGCTGGCCGTTTATGCCATGGATTTCTCGCTGTGGTCCGTCAGCCAGGGCACCATGCCGCCAACACTGGCTGCCGCGGCTTTGAGCGATGGCGTGCCCGCTGGGTCCGATGGTTATCTGGCCATCCCGGCGAACATCCCGGAGGCCTACAAGCCGGTGGTGATGAAGATCATCAACTACCTGCTGTCTGACGACCAGCAGATCCGCCTCATCACGACGATGTGGCAGTACACGGGGACGCAGATCGACGAGCAGATCCCTGATGTCGTCTGGCGCAAGATCCCCAAGTGGTCAGAGGTGGAGAAGGTCCGCGTGCGCCAGACCAACAAGGAAGTCACGGACTGGATCAAGACCAACGGTGTCAAGGAATTGCTGGGAGAGTAGCTCTTAGCGTGACCGCACAGCCTGGGCTGCCTCCGCAGCCCAGGCTTGTCATGCGCTATCCAGCGGGGTGAGAGAGTGCACCATGTCTGAGGCACCTAGCAGGCGCCAGAGCCTCATCACTTTTCTATTGTTGCTGCCGGGACTGGCGGGTTTCTTCGGCCTGTTCTTCTACCCCATGCTGGTCACACTGGCACGGAGCTTTCGTCCGGAAGGAGAAGCCCAGGGGTGGACGCTGGAGAACTATGCCGTCTTGGTGCGCAACTCGGACTTTCCTCGAGTCATCTTGCTCACTTTTTTCCTGGCCATTTCCTCCACTGTACTGTCAATCGCTCTTTCGGTGCCCCTGGCGCTGCTGCTGCGGCACAAGCCTACTGGTCACCGCCTGTTGCGCATAAGCATGCTCATTCCGATCACCGTGCCGGGCCTGATCGGAGCTCTGGGGCTGCTGCTCTTCTGGGGCAGCCGCGGTTGGTTCAACCTAGCGCTGATGCCACTGCTGGACCTGAAGAACCCTATCCAGGTTAACTATACGCTCCCGGGTCTGATCATTTTCTACGTCTGGCACTATTTCTCCTACACAGCAACGACGACCCTGTCGACTCTGGAAGGATTGGATCCCGCCTTTGAAGAAGCGGCCACCGTTGCCGGAGCTGCTCCGGGCCAGGTGCTGCGCCACGTGGTGATCCCCCTGATCATGCCGGGAATCCTGGCTGGATCGGTGCTGAGCTTTATGGCCGCTTTTGGGGCATTCAGCATTCCGTTGGTCACCGGCGGTAGCTTGCGCCCACTGGCCGTGTCGATCTATAAGCAGATCGAAGTGTTTACTCCGGCGCGGTGGTCGGCCGCCAGTGCCATGGCCGCAGTCATGGCGACTCTGCAAGTGATTTTCCTGGCCATCTACATGCGCGTGCTCAGGAGACCCTCGATATGAACGACGTCGGCCCCAATCGCAGCGATTCACCCAGTCTGGCCAGGCAATACTGGAGCGCCCTTGTGGAACGGAAAAAGCTGCTGGGGACAGTGTTCCTGTGGAGCTTTTTCCTGTGGATCTCGACGCCGTTTGTCATTATTATGTTGAAATCGGTGGGCCGGAACTGGTTTGGCAAGAAGTGGCTGCCGCCCAATCTGACCCTGGACTGGTACAAGTGGGCGGTAACCGTTGCCAACATCCCGAAGGTGCTGGGGAACACGCTCATCATCGCAGCGATTGCGGTTGCGCTCTCCACGCTGATCGCTCTGCCCACGGGGTGGGCACTGGGGCGGCGCAAGGTGCCGGCCAAGGAGCTGTTCACGTCGATCATCCTGCTGCCGCGCATGATCCCGCCCATCGCGTATGCGCTCGGTGTTGCGCAGATTTTCTACCGGCTACACCTGGTAGACAAGCACCTGGGTGTAGGCATCGCGCACGTGGCGGTCTGCGCGCCGTATGCGATTCTGGTGTTGTCTTCGACATTCCAGGCCCTGGATGACCGCGTGTTGGAGGCGGCGGCTGTGTGCGGCGCCGGCAAGCTGAGGACGTTCTTTCATGTCATCTTGCCAATGGTGCTCCCGGGCATCCTGTCATCCATCATCTTTACCTTCACTACGTCCTACAATGAGCTGACCCTGACGCTTATGACCTACGGTCCGCATACCATCACCCTTCCCGTGCGCACCTACCTGGCTGTGGGGGAAGGCTACTGGGAGGTCACCAGTGCCATGTCCATGATTCTGGTGATTCCATCGTTCCTTGTGCTGTACCTGATCCAGCGTGAGATCGCTCCGGAAAAGCTCGTCGGAGGGTTCAAGGGAGTCTAGCATGTCGAACGCCATGATAGAGCTGCGCAACACAACCAAACGCTACGGGAAACTCCTGGCGAACGATCACCTGAACCTCGGCTTCCTCCGGGGCGAGTTGACCACACTCCTGGGCCCTTCCGGCTGTGGAAAAACCACCGCTCTGCGCACCATCACCGGGCAGGTCATCCCTGATGAAGGGCAAGTGTTCATCGATGGGGTAGACGTCACCCAAGTCCCGACGCACAAGCGCGAGCTGGGCATGGTCTTTCAGAACTTTGCCCTCTTCCCGCACATGACCGTATTCCAGAACGTCGAGTTCCCGCTGATGATTCGCAACCAACCGGCAGCCGAGCGGCGAGAGGGCGTGATGGATACGCTGCGCCTCATCCGCATGGAGGAATACGCCGGGCACTACCCCAGGCAGCTTTCGGGCGGACAGCAGCAGCGTGTAGGCCTGGCCCGCGCTCTCGTGTACAGCCCCAAGGTGCTCCTGCTCGACGAGCCGCTGTCCAACCTCGACGCCAAGCTGCGTGAGGAAATGCGCTTTGAAATCAAGGACCTCGTGCGGCGTCTGGGCATCACTGCCGTCTATGTTACACACGACCAGGCCGAAGCTCTGGCCATGTCCGACCGAGTGGCAGTGATGCACGCCGGCCGGATCGAGCAGGTCGGCACGCCGGACGAGATCTATGAATGTCCTCGTTCACGGTTCGTCGCTGACTTTATCGGCCTCTCTAACTTCCTCCAGGGCCAGGTCGTGGAGGTGAACGGACCGCAGGCCACCATCGACCTGGAGGGGCATCGCCTGATAGTTCCAGCCACAAGCGACGCCCTACCCGGTCAGGACTGGCTCGTGTTTGTTCGCCCCAACGACATCGAGTTGCTGCCTCCCGAAGGCGAGCCGATGGAGAATGAGCTCGATGGCACGGTGGTCAAGTTCACCTACCTGGGCGACCGCATTGACTACCGCGTAACACTGGCTCCTTCACTGGAGTTGCGCGTGCAGACCGACGGCAAGGTGCGCTTCGCCGCCGGGACGAGGGTTCGGGTGCGCCTTCCCCTCGCCCGCTGCCGACCGGTCGCCGACTGATCGACGCACCGCAGTCCAACCGTTCGTCTCGCGTTCGACTGCCGCGTCCTCGCCCTGAGAGGCACACAGGAGCCGCAGCATGGTACGCTATGATGTTGCTTTCATCGGACATTACACCAAGGACACCATCGTCTCCTCAACAGGAACCCGGGTGGTCAATGGTGGTGCCTGCAACTATGGTGCCAACGTCGCCGCCCGGATGGCCTTGCGCACTATGGTGGTCACGCGGCTGGCCCGTGAGGACTGGGGCGTGGTCGAGCGGCTCGAGAGCCTCGGGGTTGATGTCGTCGCGCGAGCCACCCCGCAATCGACCCGCCTGCGACTGGAGTATCCGACAGCAAACGTCGATCAGCGCACCATCTATGTGACGAGCACCGCCGGAGCGTTCACTCCCGAGGAGGTGCAAGGGATCAGCGCCAGATCCTGGCTCATCGGCGCCTCCATGCGTAGCGAACTCGGCCTGGACGTGCTGCGCGCGCTGCGACGCAAGAAAACGCTCCTGGTGGCAGACGTGCAGAGCTTTTTGCGCATCGACCGAGATGGACTGCTGGTGGCTGCTTCCTGGCCAGAGAGAGACCAGGTACTAAGCATGCTAGACATTCTCAAGACCGATGCCGTCGAGGCAGAGCTCCTCACCGGTGAAAGCGACATCCGAGCGGCAGCCAGGATGATCGCCTCCTGGGGACCGGCCGAAGTCGTGCTCACCCATCGCAATGGAGTGCTCGTGTTGGCCGATGAGCATTTCTACGAGGCTGGCTTCGCTCCCCGCGAGCTTGTCGGGCGCAGCGGGCGCGGCGACACCTGCATCGCCAGCTACGTCTGCAAGCGCCTGGTCGCCCCACCTGCTGAGGCTACCGTCTGGGCGGCTGCCGTCACCAGTCTCAAGCTGGAGGCGGAAGGGCCATTCCAGCGGGACCTGACCGATGTGACCGCGCTAATAGCCAGCGGCAGCCTGAATGCAGGCTAGGTAAGATTCCCAAGAACGTCGACAGTGGTTCAGCAGCTACCTGGAAAGGAACGAACGATGCCCAGGTCAGATAACTCTCCAGTAGATGTGGCCGTGCTCGGCCACTTTGCCAGGGACAAGATCATCGTGAACGGCGTCGAGTCGATTGCCTCTGGTGGGTCGGTCTACTATGGCGCGCTGGCCCTGCGGCGTCTGGGCTTGAGAGTGGTGATCATCACCCGCCTGGCTCGAGAAGACCGGCCGCGTCTGGCCGAGCTCACTGCCGAAGGCATCCGAGTATACGCCCGGTCTGCCCATGAGACCTCTGGCATCGCCAACACTTACCTGACCTCCGACATGGATCGCCGCCTGACCAGGCCACTGGGCTTTGCCGGTCCGTTTCGGCTGCGTGACCTGCCGCGCCTCACCCCTCGTCTGTGGCTGGTTGGGCCGCTCATGGCCGGCGAGGTTGACCTTGCCTTCGTTCGTGCCCTCGCTGCCAGAGCGCCTGTGGCCCTCGATGCCCAGGGCTTTGTCCGCGTGCGCGAGGGGGATGATCTCGTGTTCCGCGACTGGGCTGACAAGAAGCAAGGCCTGCCCCTGGTACACTATCTGAAGGTTGACCAGGCCGAAGCAGAAGTGCTGACCGGCCTGACTGACCGCCACGCGGCGGCGCGAACTCTCGAATCCTGGGGAGTACAGGAAGTTGTGCTGACTCACGCCGAGGGTGTGCTCGTGCACGCAGAAGGCAAGGACTATGAGGCCGCTTTCACTCCGCGGTCCTTGGCCGGGCGGACAGGGCGAGGCGACACTTGCTTTGCCGCCTACCTGGCCAGGCGTCGGTCCGCCGCTCCTCGCGACGCCTGCGATTTCGCGGCCCGAATCACTTCGCTCAAGCTCGAGACGCCCGGAGCCTTCGTTGGCCTGTCGTCTAGCGACGACCAGGCCAATCGATTGCGGAACATTGTATGAGCCTTCCAGAGAAGTCAGCCACGCCGCTGCACAGACCCCATCCCGTGCGCTACGAGATGATGAGCCTGCTGATGGACAAGAACCCCCTGCCTCGAGACGAATTCGACGCCCAACTGGCTGCGCATACCGCTTTCATCGGAGCTGGCGGAGGTGGCGGTCGGTGGGAGACTTTTGTCACCGGCGGAGGATTCGAGCTGGGAGTCGTTCTCGGAGTCTACCTACCGGCTGGCGCCAGAGCGGCTGCAGGATCCCAGGCACAGCTTTCTCACAAGCGTCTCGATGGCCTTGACCTGAGAGGCGTCGAGCTGCCCTATGCGAACTGCTGTGGGCTCTGCTGTCAGCACCAGGACCTGTCCGGCGCAAACCTGCAAGGCAGTCTGCTGGTCGATGCGGACCTCACCGGAAGCGTGCTGCGTGGCGCCAATCTGAGGGATGCGGACCTCTCGCGTTCACAGCTTGTCGGTTGCGACCTTCGCGATGCGGACCTGACGGGGGCCGACCTGGAGAACGCGGACCTGCGCGACGCTGACCTGACAGGAGCAATTCTGAAGGACGCCAGGTGGAACGGCGCCTATGTCAAGCTCCCAGGAGTCGAGAGTGTGGAAAATGTGGGCGACGTGCAACAGCAGACGGGAGATCGCCAAGTACGAACGCGGAGAGGTTCGTAG
>MWCV01000041.1 GCA_002070215.1 Chloroflexi bacterium ADurb.Bin180
GCTGTCCGATCCGCCCCCGGTCTGGATGTACCCCTGCTTTGCCGCAATGGGCACGCTCATCGCCGCCGATTTGCTGTCGGGCATCGCCATCACGATGGAGTTCAGCCATCCCGATGATCGCCCCACCTACATTGGCCTGGCCAACACCTTACCGGGGCTCTTTTCGGCCGTGGCGCCGCTGCTGGGCGGCTGGATTGCCGCCCGCGCCGGTTACACGATGCTCTTCCTTGTCGCGGGGGGTCTGTCTGCGATCACCTGGGTGGTTCTGCACTGGCTGGTGAAAGAGCCGAGAAAGGCCGGAGGAGCCGCTGGCTCAGTCGGCTGATCGCCCTTCCCGAGCGCTGGCCTCGCCGCTGCTCTCACTCTCCCGGGCCAACAGGTCCATATAGGCGCCGTCAATCAGGTCCTCTCGCTGAACGCCCAGGAGATTCATCAGTTCAGCAGCCGTCCTGCGGCCTGACTCTTCGTCCTCGTCCGGTCGCAGCATCACTTCCAGTTCCATGAAGGAACCCAGGCCCTCTACTTCATCCAGATGGACCCGTGTGCGGCCAACGAGGCACAGCCAGCGGGTCTTGCGCACCGTACCGCGCACGCCGAGAGCCGACGCCAGAACGGCCCTGAGCGCCCGTGCATCAGCGACCGGTGCCACCGAATAATGCGAGGTCTTGGGGCCGTTCTGGTCGGGCCGCTGGTAGTAGATGAGCTGCGCCTCGTCCGGCCCGAGCACGCGCAGCTTGAGGCGTCCCGCTGGAACGTGGAAGAAGGTGTCCTCCTGCTGCAGCACCGTGGCCGGCGCCCCGGCCAGTCTCTCGGCCACGGCGCGCATTGCCGCCAAGTTCTTGACCCTGGCTTTGATCTCAACGTTCCTGGGCATCCGCTTCTCCCGAGTTCAGATTGACGTCCTCGATGCCGTGCTGTCTGGCGTACTCCAGGGCCTCGCGCTCGTCGGCGAAACTGCGCACGATGTCGTACTCGCGCCAGGCCTGTTTGCCGCGACGGGTCACCTCGATCACGGGCCGCTGCACCTCGCCGGCGCGCGGCGGAGCGATGTCCAGCAGGTAGAGCTTGTGCTCAGTCGCAGCCGCGCACAGCTTGCAGCGCTCTGGACCTCCCGAGCAGTGAGCCATGCGCAGTCGGCGAATGACATAACGCTCAGGGTCGACCCCTGGCTCAATCACTGTGGCCTTCCTCTCTGATCCAGCCCTCCTTGACCAGCGTCTGGTACGAGTTCTCGATGGAAGCGCTCAGCTCCTGGTCTACTCCGTAATGCCGCGCGACCTGCAGTGCGTTGAGCAGCACGTGCTTGATCTCCCGGGCCAGTTCGGCGGCGCTGGGCTCGCCCATCTTTTCCCGCTTGATGCCGGAACCCTGGAAACGATTGACCTGCTGGGCTACCTCGCCGCACTCTTCCTGCAAGCGGGTCATGATCTGGCAGACGTCACTGCCGCCCCCGAAACGTCGTGCCAGCCCGTCGCCAATGGCGCGCAGCTTCCACAGTTGGTCACGCTCCGGCGGGTAGGCGGCGGCACAGCCGGACTGCCCGGCGGCCAGGGCTGCTGCCTCGGCGGGGCTCAGCAGCTCGAGCCTGGCCTGGCCCACCGTTTCGTTGTCCTCCTGGAACACGATGCGGGCGCGCAGCCGTTTACCCGCGAGCACCAGTGGCAGCCAGTAGGGGCTGTCACCCCACATGCCAGCAAAGGGGATTTCGTTCAGCGCATACCAGCGAGGGATCATCTCGTCGCTTTCGGCCGGCGTCCCAGTCCACTGCCTGGCGACAAAGGCGTGGACCAGCTGGCTCCACTCCGGCCGACAGGGAAAGATAAAGTCAAGCAGGGCGACATACTCAAGCTGCTCTGCCACGGCAACGATGCTCGACTCTTCCAGCAGTTCGCGCGCCGCCGCCTCGGCGATGGTCTCGCCCGGCTCGACCTTGCCCCCAAAGCCGTCGATCTTGCCCGCGCCAAAGCCGCCCTTCTTGTAGCCCAGCAGAACCTGCTCTCGCGGTCCGCTGCCCAGCACAAAGCACAGGGTCCCGTCCTTCACCGTTATCGCCTCCCGGAGAGTAGCTTGTGCCCGGTCCCCATTCTATCGCCCGGCAGCCAGCTTGCCAAGCCCCGCTGCTCACCCGTATCGCCGACGCCGTCGCACCGTCATCAAGTTCGAAGGATTGGCCAGTTGCGGGGAGGAGGAAGACGATGGGTGACCTGGCTCTGCTGATCGTACTGCTAATCGCGGCGGTCTGTCTGGCGCTGCACAACCGTCATCTGGCGGAGGAAGAGCCAGTGGTTCTCTCTGCCGGTCTCTGCTCGCCCGAAACCAGGCAGCAGCACAACCGCTAGAGCCGCCTCGCATGCCCTCTCGCGCTGCCGAGGGAAGGGTCCTGATCAGCAATAGCACACCAGCCCGGCCGGTCACGGTCGGGCTGGTGTTGTTGTTTCTCGAGTTGGCCGGGGTTACTTGGCCTTGATTACCTGCTCCGCTGCCCTGGCGATATCGGTCGCGGTCAAACCGAACTCTATGAACAACTGCTCCGGGGTGCCCGATTCGCCAAAGCGGTCCTGAATGCCGATAAAGCGCATCGGCACGGGATGGGTCTGCACCACCACCTCGGCCACGGCGCTCCCAAAGCCGCCCATCACCTGATGCTCTTCGACCGTCACAATGGCTCCGGTCTCGCGGGCCGCAGCGGCGATGGCCTCTCGGTCAATCGGCTTGACCGTGTGCACGTTGAGCAGCCGGGCAGAGATGCCCTTTTCCTTCAGTGCCCGCACCGCCTTCATACACTCGTACAGGATGGGTCCGTTGTTGACGATGGTCAAGTCCTTGCCGTCGTTGATCAGGTTGGCCTTGCCCATCTCAAAGGGGTCATCGGCTGCGGTGACCATCGGCACGGGCTCCCGCCCGAAACGCACGTACACCGGCCCGACGTGTTTGCAGGCCCAGATGACGGCCTTCTTGGTCTCATAATAGTCGCAGGGAACGATGACCACCATGTTCGGCAGCACGCGCATCGTAGCCACGTCTTCCAGCGCCTGGTGCGTGGCGCCATCCGGACCGACCGAGATCCCGCCGTGCGCGCCGGCGATCTTGACGTTGAGATTGCTGTAGCAGATCGTGGTGCGAATCTGATCCCAGGCCCGCCCGGCTACAAAGACCCCGTAGGTGCTGACCCAGGGAATCTTGCCGGCCAGGCTCAAGCCGGCGGCCGCGTTGAGCATGTTCTGCTCGGCGATGCCAAACTCGAAGAATCGTTCGGGGTACTTTTGCCAGAACCAGAGCGCGCGCGTCGAATCGCTGAGGTCGGCCCCCAGAACGACGACGCGCTCGTCCAGTGCGCCCATTTCGACCAGGGCGTCGCCATAGCCGTCGCGAGTGGGTTTCGATTTGATATCGGTCATTGTGGGCTCCTTAAAAGTCAAAGTACTCGGCCGGGCAGGCCAGCTCTTGCAGGGCCGCACGGGCCTCATCTGGCTTGGGGGCCTTGCCGTGCCACTCGGCGCGGTTTTCCATAAACGACACGCCCTTACCCTTGACCGTCTTGGCCAGGATCACGGTCGGCTGACCCTTGGTCTGGGCCGCCTGCTCAAAGGCGTCCACACATTCGGCCATGTTGTGTCCGTCGATTTCGATCACGTTCCAGCGGAAGGCACGCCACTTGTCCGCCAGGGGCTGCAGCCCCATTACCTCTTCAACCCAGCCGTCGATTTGCAGGCCGTTGTTGTCCAGCACCACACAGACGTTGTCCAGCTTGAAGTGGCCCGCCGACATGATTGCTTCCCAGGTGGAGCCTTCCTGGTTCTCGCCATCACCCATGATGCAGTAGACGCGATTGGGCTTTTTGTCCAGGCGCAGCCCCAGGGCGAGACCGACGGCGATGGACAGACCCTGGCCCAGCGAGCCGGTGCCCACCTCGATGCCGGGGCATTGCAGGTTCGGGTGGCCCTGCAGCCGGCTGCCGTACTGGCGAAAGGTCTTGAGCTCCTCACGCTCGATGTAGCCAGCCTCGGCCAGCAGCGAAAAGATGAGCGGGGTGACGTGGCCTTTGGAAAAGATCACCCTGTCGCGCCCTTCCCACTCACATACACCCGGATCATGCTTGATAGCGTCAAAGTACAGCGCAACGGAAAAGTCCGTAGCCGAGAGCGATCCCCCCGGATGGCCGGACCCGGCGTGGGCCAGCGCGTAGATAATGTCGCAGCGGACGCGCTTGGCGATCTGTTCGAGTTCAGCTACGCGACCCTTGCGGTCAGAGATCCGTTTCTGATCCACCATTACACAATGTCTCCCTTCTTATGATCGTGCGTACACCAGCCGGCCCCTCTTGATCACGGTCTGCACCGGGCTGGCGCCAAAGCGATAGGCCAGAGACCGATAGTCTGGCTCGTCGAGAATCAGGACATCGGCCTGGTAGCCGGGGGACAACCGGCCCAGGTCCGCACCCCGTTGGATGGCACAGGCCGCGTTGACTGTGCTGGCGACCAGCGCCTCGGCCGGGGTCAGGCGCATATAGCGGCAGGCCAGAGCCATCATCAGAGGCATGGATTCGCAGTAGCAGGTGCCGGGGTTGAGGTCCGTGGCCAGCGCCACGGCCATGCCGGCCTCGATCATGGCCCTGGCATCGGCATAATGGCCGAGGCCCAGCCCGAACGGCGTTCCCGGCAGCAAGACGCCCACCACCCCGGCACTGGCCAGAGCTCGCATCTCCGGAGGGGTGGTCAGCAGGAGGTGTTCGACAGACACGGCCCGCACCTCCGCGGCAAGCTGAGCGGCGCCCAGGTGGGCGAACTCGTCGATGTGCACTTTGAGCCCCAGACCGAACCGCCGCGCGGCATTCAGCACGCGCTCGGTCTGCGCCAAAGTGAAGGCACCCTCGTCGCAGAACACATCGCAGAACTGGGCCAGGCCAAGCCCCTGACTGGCCACGGCCGGCAGCATCTCCTCCACGATCAGGTCGACGTACTCATCGCCACGCCCGCAGTACTCCTCGGGAATGGCGTGAGCACCCATAAAGGTCGGTACGAGCTCCAGCGGTCCGGACTGATTCAGCCGCTGAATGGCCCGCAGCGAAGCAAGCTCGTGCTCTGTGGACAGACCGTAACTGGATTTGGCCTCGGCGGTGGTCGTTCCGTTGGCCAGCATGCGGGCCAGGCGCGGCCTGGCTGCTGCCACCAGGTCATCGACAGAGCAAGAGCGGGTAGCCCGCACGGTGCTCATGATACCGCCACCGGCGGCCATGATCTCCAGGTAGGTGGCGCCGCGCAGACGCAGCTCAAACTCGTCGGCGCGAGTGCCGGCAAAGATCAAGTGGGTGTGGGGGTCGATCAGGCCAGGCAGGACAGCGTTACCACGGGCGTCAATCACTTCTGTGGAGGTACAGGCGCGGCGGATCTCGGAGGTGCTGCCCACGGCAGCGATCTTGCCGTCACATATGGCTACCGCACCGTGAGCGATGCCACCCAGCTCACCCAGGGCCGCCCCGGTGGCCGGACCGCGGCCGCCCAGCGTCAGCAGGGTGCTCGAGTTCTCTATGATGCAGTCGACTTGCCGAACCACACCGCTCCCCATCGCGCGTTGATTGCCGCCAGTGTAACCGGGTTGGCGGTTTTCGTCAACCGGCGTAGCGCCGGGCCCCAGCCCCAATCACGCCCGCCGTTCCACCACATAGTCCAGCAAGGAGGCCAGGTCGGCGCTGGCCGCTCCGCCCGGCAGCGTGTCCAGCAGGCATTTGGCCTGAGCGGAAAAGCGCCGGGCCTCGGCCATGGCCTGGTCAAGCGCGCCTGAGGCACGGATGTCCCGAATGGCTGCCTCTAGCAGAGCCTGGTCACCATCACCGGCGAGGATTCGGCGTATCGACTCGGTGTCTTCTCCCTGTTCCAGGAAGAGCAGCACCGGCAGGGTGGCCAGGCCTTGCCGGAGGTCGCCGCCAGCCGGCTTGCCAAGCCGGTCCGGGCTGCCATCCAGGTCCAGCACGTCGTCAACGACTTGGAAGGCCAGGCCCAGTTCTCGCCCAAACGCACCGCAGGTCCGCACCGTCTTGTCATCGGCTCCGGCCACCATTGCCGCCATCGCGGCCGAGGCGGCAAAGAGGGCGGCTGTCTTGGCCTCGATGCTGCGGTAGTACTGGCTCTTGCTTCGCCCCCCCGGGCCGCCGCGGAGGGCTTCTTCGATCTCGCCGGCGCTGGTTCGTTTCAATCCCTCGGCCAGGCTGCCCAACAGGCGCGGGTTCTCCAGCTCTGCCACGAGCGCCACGGAGCGCGCGAACAGATAGTCACCGGCCAGAATCGCGGCGCTCGTGGGCAGCAGCGAGTGCAACGTCGGGACGCCCCGACGCAGGTCTGCCCCGTCGATGATATCATCGTGTACCAGGGTCGCCGCGTGCAGCATCTCGACCGCCGCGGCCAGGCGGCACAGCGGCCCGACCGGTGCATCAAGCTGCCGGCCCAGGAGCAGGATCAACCCGGCACGCAGCCTCTTGCCGCCCGACAAGTGAGGCAGCACGGCCCGGCGCAACTGCTCGCCGGCGTCGGCGATGGCAGCCTGCAACAAGCCCTCGACCTGGTCGAGCTCTGGCTGGACTGCCCTAAGCGGAGGGATGGGATGAGAGCGTCGGTTCACTGGCTACCTCAGTCGCAGCGGACGTATGGATGAAGCAGGAAGGATCCTCGGCCAGATAGTCGCCGGTCAGAGCGTGGGCTCTGCCCCGGCAGCCGCCGCAGAGCCGCCGGTAGGGGCACTCTCCGCAGCGGCCCTTGAGCCGCGACTCGCGCTGCTGGAGGTCGGCAAACACGGGCGATTGGTTCAGCGCCTTGGCAAAGCCGACTTGTCGCGCATCGCCGCAGGCCACTTCCAGAAACGGGCAGGGCCACACCTCGCCGTTGGGCTTGATGTACAGGAATCCCCGTCCGGCTGAACAACCGTGGAACACCTGTTCCGCCAGCCGCAGCCCCAGGCCAGCCTTGATGCCCGCCTTCTGCAGCAAGAAGGGCCAGTACTGCGGACCGGCCACCGGTTCCATAATCGCCCTGGCGTGCTGCTGGGCCGCGGCCATAAAGCGGATGAGCCGTTCGTTGGCCCCGAGGTCGAGAGCTGCCTGGCCGATCTTGCGGCCGCGCCCCACCGGCACCAACTGGTAGAACAGCAGGATGCCCGTGCCCAGCTCTTCCACTAGCTCCACCAATCGGTCCATCTGCTCCAGGTTGTACTCCATGGCCGTGATGTTGACGTGAAGCAGGATGCCGGCCCTGGTCAGAGCGCGCATGCCGGCCACGGCGGCATCAAAGGCGCCAGGCGAACCCCTGATGCGGTCGTGGGTGGCGGCATCGAACCCATCGAGGCTGACCGCGGCAATGACCACGCCGCGTCGCCGGAGTTGGCGGGCCACCTCCCGGTCGATGAGGGTAGCATTGGTCGCCATGGTGTTGGCAAACCCCAGGGCACGGGAGTAGGCCAGCAGCTCGAACAGGTCGCCTCTCACCAGGGGCTCGCCGCCGGTAAAGGCCATCATGCGGAAATCGCTGACCGTAGCCAGCTCGTCGATCATACGCCTGGCTTCAGCGGTTGAAAGCTCGTCCGCCGCCGCCTTGCCCGCCGAAGTGTGGCAATGAATGCAGTGCAGGTTGCAGGCGGTGGTCATTTCCCACACCGGGTGAGCCGGAAAGCCGATGCAGCCCATGCCCTTTGAGCCGGCCGCACCGGGCAGGCAGCGAAAGCCATAGTGGACAAACCACGCTGGCATCTGCCGCCAGTGGGCCAGAGTGCCAACGTAGAGCGCGCTGGCTGCCTGCCGCAGGATGAGCGTGGGCGGCCACCAAAAAGGCCTGACCACCCTCTTTGGTCTAGTTCCCCACGCACTCGGCCAGTCGTTCACCCGTTCACCACACGTAGCCCAGGATGTAGGCCGCGGTCAAACCCAGGTTGACCGCCAGGTTCGCGGCGCACATTTGCTCCAGGGCAGACCGGTCACGCCAGCAGCCCCGCTGCACGTTTAGCGTCACCCAGACAGAGGCGGCCATCGCTGGCAGGGCCAGCACCGCGGCCAACCGGGGAGCGCCACGCACGAGCGACAGAGCAAAGATGACCCACGTGACGACGGCAACCAGCACGTACAACCGGGCCGCCTTCTCCAGTCCCAGCCGCACGGCGAGATTGGCCTTGCCCGCCTGCAGGTCCGCGGGATAATCAGGAAACTCGTTCAGCAGGATCACGTTCAAGATGCTCCACCCGATGGGCAGGGCCAGCCAGTGGACCACGGGCGGCAGGGACGCGGCCTGAAGGTAGCAGCCGACCGCCACCGGAAGCCAGCCGTAACAGAAGGCGATCCACAGCTCGCCCCAGCCGAGCCTGACCCAGCGCACCGGCCTGCTCGAGTAGAAAAAGCCGCCCAAGGCGCCCAGCAAGCCCAGGGGCAGAGTCCAGCCGCCGGTGCCGTAGCCGAACTGCAGCAGCAGGCCCACGCCGACGGCCAGCCCGAGGCAGAGCAGCGAACCATAGAGGGGCGCCTGCCGCGGCAGTAGCCCTCGTTGCACCACCTGCGAACCGCCGGCAAATCGGCTTGGCCCGCGCTGCCCGGAGAGGGTATCCTCTTCCACGTCCCAGTACTCGCCGGCAAAGTAGGTGGCCAGCAGGATCAGCACCACGCCGGCCACGCCCCAGGCCAGAATCGGCCAGCGAAACGCGTGCGCGGTTCGCCAGGCTACCACTGTGCCCAGCACAAAGGGCAGCACGGCCACCGAATGAAACGCAGGCCGCGCCAGCGCGATCCAGGCGCCGAGCCGAGTGCCCAGTGCGGATTTACTCACGGCGGCGATGTCCTCTAGAATACGCCCGGCAGTATGCGCTCGCACTCTGGCTCAGGAGACGCCATATGAAGCTGACCCGGGAGGCCCGAAAAGATCTGGCTCTGACTGTCATCGCCTTTGGCGTTCTGGTTCTGTCCATTGTGCGCTGGTGGGCCAACAATGCCCTGCTCGGCCTGGTCATCCTCGTTCAGAACCTGATTGCGCTGTGCATCTGGCACCAACGAAAGAACCTGCTCTGCTTTGCCACCACCGCCGTGATCGGCACCCTGGCCGAACTGGCTTTTGTGGCCTCTGGCGCGTGGGCCTATGCCAACCCGACCGTGCTGGGGCTTCCGTTCTGGTTCCCCCTGTCCTTTGGCCAGGCCGGGCTGCTGGGCTATGAGACCGTTGACCTTCTGGCCGGGCACTCGACCGATGCGACCCGGTAGGGCCACGCTGCCACAGGGCACCCGCCCCTGGCCCATTATTGCCCGGGCAGCATCGTTTCGCAAACGGCATCGAGCGCCTTGCCTGCGCGTTCTGGCGGGGCTAGAATGGCTTGATGGTGACTGTACCGGGTCGATTGGGCTCAAGACGATAGCCATTCGGCCATCCTCTTCCACGGCAGGTTAGCAGTCAGGCGATGCATCACGACGCTCTATCAGAAGCGCAAATCCTCGACGGCCTGGGCACGTTGTGTCTGGGTCGGCGAATCCTGCTGTACGAGCAGGTCGACTCGACCAACTCGCTGGCAAAGGCCCTGGCTGCGGAGGGCGAACCGGAAGGAACCGTCATCATCGCCGAGGAGCAGACCGCCGGCCGGGGGAGACTCGGCCGTACCTGGCTGGCGCCAGCCGGCACCGCCCTGCTCCTCTCGGTCATCCTCCGGCCGTGCCTGATGCCAGAGCGTATCCAGGCCCTGACCATGATGACCGCACTGGCTCTGCGCGATGCTCTGCTGCTCTCCACCGCCCTGCGGGCCGAGGTCAAATGGCCCAACGATGTGCTGCTCTCCGGCCGCAAGGCGGCCGGCATCCTCACCGAGGCCCGTACTATGGGGACATCCGTCGAGTTCGCCGTCGTGGGCATCGGCCTGAACGTGAACCAACAGGAAGGGGCCCTTCCGATTCCTGACGCCACCAGCGTGGCTCTTGAGCTTGGCCATCCGGTGCCACGCGTGCCTCTCCTCCAGACCATCCTGCGCTGCCTCGACCGGCGCTACCAGCGCCTGCAGGGTGGCCAGTCACCCACGGCCGAATGGGCCGCGGCTCTGGTGACGCTGGGCCAGCGCGTTCAGGTGGTCTGCGGAGAGCGGACCTACCTCGGTCTGGCCGAGTCCGTGGACGACTCGGGCGCACTGCTCCTGCGCCTCGACGACGGCCAGCTCTTCTGCGCCCCGGCCGGCGACGTCCACACAGCCCCGGCGTGATCCGTCCTCCTGGTTGCGATTCTGATTCAGTCTCCAGTTGAGATTATCAAGCTAGACCACTCATCTTGACAATCCAATTTATGGGCACTATAATCAGCTTTATACTGACTGCAATCTCGCCAGAAACAGCAGGGCGAGTGAGGAGGGCTAATGCATCCGGTGCCTGGCAAGTGCCCGGTCTGCGGAGAGGACCTGACCGTTACCCGTTTGCACTGTCGTAGCTGCGACTCGGTGCTCGAGGGTCAGTTTGGCCTGGGCCGTTTCAACCAACTGAGCGCGGAGCAGCTCCACTTTGTCGAGACCTTTGTGCGCTGCGAAGGCAAGCTCAATAAGGTCCAGGAAGAACTGGGCATGTCCTATCCCACCGTTCGCAGCAGACTACTGGACGTCATCAGGGCCCTGGGCTACGAGGTTCGCGACGAACCCGGCATATCGCCGGATCAGCGCCGCAAGATCCTGGACGACCTGGCCCAGGGCTCCATCAGCTCGGATGAGGCCGTCCGCCTGCTCCAGGGGGAGTAGGGAGGAGGAGCAATGAAAAGCAAGGCCTTTGCCCTGGGCGCGGCGCCGCGGATCACCTTCCGCTCCTGCGTGGGAGACCTCCGCGTACATAGCTGGGATCAGCCGGGAGTGCAGGTGCTGGCGGGGTGCGAAAAGGACCTGGCAACCATCGTCGAGTCTGAGGGCGGAATCGAGGTGTCGTCGCTCATGCCGGCGACGGTGCACGCACCTGCAGAGAGCACCGTGGTGCTGGAGGGCTGTTCCGGTGAGGTGCACGCTACCGGCCTCGCGGTGGTGATGGTGAACAAGCATCGTGGCGAGGTATCGCTGCATCAGACGCGTCAGGCGGAGCTGAACGCACTGCACGGCGATGCCAGCGTCACCGAAGCCGACACCCTGGCCGTGACGGTGATGCACGGCGACCTGCGCTGCCGCAGCCTATCCAACGGCGTGACCATTCGCGACCTGCACGGCGACGTCTTGCTGAGGCACGTGGGCGGCGACAGCCGGCTCAGCGGCATCACCGGCGACATTGCGCTCAGTGACCACCAGGGATCGCTGCAGGCCTCTGCCGTGACCGGCGACCTGCGGCTGGCCGGAACGCTGCGCAGCGGAACCTCGACCATTGACATCCTCGGCGACATCTACCTCTCACTCGACCCTGGCTCGGATGTCCTGCTTGACCTGGAAGCCCGTCTGGGCCGGGTGCGCAGCTCCGCCGCGCTGCTCGACAGCACCGGGTCAGCGCACCGGCTCAAGGGCCGGTTGGGCAATGGCACCGCGCGCCTCTTTGTCACCTCGAGCAGTGGAGACATCCGACTCGGCTCCGAGACAGCCGGGGACGAGCGGCAGGCCGAGGACACGGAGGCCGAAGAGGTCACGACCAACCTTGGACGCGGTGTGGAGGAGCGCCTGGCCAGGGCCCGCCGCTGGCGAGCGCACGTTGCACCCTCTCCTCGCGCCGCAGCGGCCGAGTCGCTCGCCGAGGAGAGACTGGCTATTCTCCAGATGCTGGCCGATGGCAAGATCAATGCCGCCCAGGCAGCCGAGCTGCTGCAGGCGATGGAAACGCAGGACTGAGATGTTGGCTCTGGCCAGTGCGCCCGTCGCGCCGCAGGAGCGAATGAGGCCTTTCGACATTACCCACGACCTGGCGCCTCTGGCTGACCTGGTGGACGTGGCCTTTTCGGCCGAGCCGGACGGCATGCGTCGCAACGTGGTGTCCGAGATGCGTCGCGCGGCCAACGCGGGACCGCTGCTCTGGCTCGCCGCGGCGGACCCGATTGGCCTGTCGACTATGGGTGGATTCGTCTGGGTGGCCGGCCGGCGGCTGGTGGGGAACGTCACCCTGAGCCGTGATTCGAGCTATGCGGATCTGTATGTCATCAGCAATGTAGCTGTTCACCCGGACTGGCGCGGCCGCGGCATTGCCGCACAGATGCTGCGTGCTGCACTGCAGGAGGCAGAGCGCCGCTCGGCGCGGCTGGTGGTGCTGGAAGTAGAACAAGACAACGCCATCGGCCACCATCTGTACGAAAAGCTGGGCTTTGCCACCTATGATTCGGTGGCCGAGCTGCGCCACGCTTCGGCCATACAGTCTACTTGCATCCAGGACGGCAGTTGGCCGGGACCAGGACAGATACTGCGACGGCAAAAGGCCAGCGACGCCGCCTCCCTGCTCCAGCTTGTGCGCGAGGTCACGCCGCCTCCCGCCAGGCTGGCACGGCCGCCCCGCGAGAAGGACTATCGGCTTGATCTCGGCACGAGGTTCGACCGGTTCATGGACGACCTGCTCTACCGCAGACAGCACGGCGACTGGGTGGTCGAGCGCAATGGCCGGCTCATCGCCCTGCTGCAGGGCGTCGGCCAGTTCGGCAGCGAAGCACATCGCTTGAGGATGGAAGTGGCGCTTTCCGCCCGGGGCACGTTGGAAAACGAGCTGCTTCGCCATGGTCTCACCTGGTTGACCCGCTTTCCCGAGCGCCCGATCTGGGCCACCGTGTCCTGCACACATCCAGAGGCGCTCTCCGCCCTGAGCGCGGCGGGGTTTGAGACCATGCGCGTGCTGGACCAGATGCAGCTCCGGCCCGGAGGCCTGGCCGATATGTCAGGAGGCAACTTGTGAGCGAAGAGCGGGACAAGATCCTGGAGATGGTGGCCAACAAACAGGTGAGCCCCGAGGAAGGAGCCAAGCTGCTTGGACTGGTAGAGGGTGCTGGCGAATCAGCCGGGCCACAGCCGCCCGCTGCAGAGGCTCCCGGCCGACGCGCGGCGCGAGAACGCCGCTACTGGCAGTACCCGCTGTGGGCCGGACTGGCCGTTATTGTCCTGAGTACGGCGGTGGTGACCACGGCCTACCAGCATCAGCGAGTGAATGCGGGCACCTGGTTGTGTGGCTGGCTGCCTCTGGGCTTTGGCCTCACCGTGGCCACGGTAGCAGCCTGGGCCCGGACGGCGCACTGGATCCATATCCGCATCAAAGACCACCAGGACCGGTTCTCCATCCACATGCCCTTGCCGCTCGGCCTGGCGGCGGCGGTGCTGCGCGTTGTCCGGCCATATGTACCCCGGCTCCGCGACACGGTAGTCGATGAAGCCATCCTGGCCCTGCGCGAAGGACTCGAGGGCCGGGAGGACATTATCATCGACGTCCGCGATGACGAGCAGGGCGAGCGCGTGACTATCGACTTCGGAGGCAGACAATGAGCATGCACAATGAGCGAATGCAAATCCTGGGCATGATCCAGAGCGGCCAGATCTCAGCCGAGGAGGGCGCCAGACTGCTCGCGGCACTCAAGTCGGGCGGCAAGGAAGGCCAGACCACGGAAGCGGGTCAGCCGCGCTGGTTTCGCGTGCGCATCACGGACTTGAAGTCGGGCAAAACCAAGGTGAATGTCAACATCCCGATGACCCTGGTGGACGTGGGCATCAAGATGGGTGCTCGCTTTGTGCCGGACGCAGAGGGTGTGAATTATGGCGAGCTGGCCGAGGCCATTCGCGGGGGTGCCCAGGGCAAGGTCATCGACCTGGAGGACGAAGAGCGCGAAGAACGGGTCGAGATCTTTGTGGAGTGACCTTTCGGGGCTACCTCGCCAACCGCGCGGGGTGGAGTACCTAGAGGTTTTCGCCCACGATACGGTCAAAGATCGACTGCAGTTCCTCTTCGGAGAAAAAGTGGATCACCAGTTTGCCGCCGCGCTTGCTGCGAAAGAGATTGACCTTGGTGCCCAGGGCCGAGCGAAAACGGTCCTCGAGCGCCCGCGTTTCTGGCGACTGCGCAACGGCCTGGCGCGGCTTCTGCTCTTCCTCGGCGGTCAGCCGGCGCACCAACTCCTCGGCCTGCCTGACCGTTAGCCCGTCCTTCTCGATAGTCCGCAGCACACGCAGTTGCAGGTGGGCGTTGGTCAGAGCTAGCAACGCTCTGGCGTGACCCTCGGTGATGCGGCGAGCCAGCAGCGCTTCCTTGATCTCATCGGCCAGGCGCAGCAGGCGCAGGGCGTTGGCCACCGCCACCCGGCTTTTTCCCACTCGCTGCGCTACCTGCTCCTGAGTCAGCCCGAATTCGTCCATCAACTGGTGGTAGGCACCGGCTTCTTCGAGCGGGTTCAGGTCGGCCCGCTGGATGTTCTCTACCAGCGCCAGCTCCAGCGTCTGCTGTGGGGTGGCCTCCTTGACCAGGACCGGCACCACCTCGAGCCCGGCCAGGGCGGCGGCGCGCCAGCGCCGTTCGCCGGCGATCAGTTGATAGCGCGGGCCGCCAGCCTCACTGGAGGGCTCGCGGCGGGTCACGATCAGGGGCTGGAGCAGGCCGTGCTCACGAATCGACTCGGCCAGCTCCTGGACACTCTCGGCGGGGACCTCGTGGCGCGGCTGTCGTGGGTTCGTGGTGATGTCGGTGACGGGCACCTGCAGGATGCCGGCGGTGCGGTCTGCACCCGGGATCAGTGCTCCCAGACCTTTGCCCAAGCCATGTCGACCCCCGCCAATTGCGCGGGGTGGAGTACCGATGGAGCTCATAACTACCCCCTTATCGCCTGCGCCGCGTGGCAGCCTAGCCGTCGCTCAGGATCTCCTTCGCCAGTGCCTCGTAGGCCAGACCCCCTGCCGAATGGGGCGCATAGTCCACGATCGGTTCGCCGTAGCTCGGAGCCTCGCTCAAGCGCACGCTGCGCGGCACCACGGTAGCAAAGGCGCGGTCGCTAAAGTGCCCGCGCACCTCGTCCACTACCTGCTGAGCCAGGCTCGTACGCGAATCGAACATGGTCATCAGTAAGCCGCGAATGGTCAGACCAGGGTTGACGTTCGCCCGCAGCAAGTCGATGGTGCGCAGGAGCTGGGCCAGGCCTTCCATGGGCAAGTACTCGCACTGCACGGGGATGATCACCTGGTCCGCTGCCGCCAGCGCGTTCACCGTCAGCAGGCCCAGACTGGGCGGGCAGTCGATCAGCACAAAGTCGTACCGGTCGCGGATAGGCGCCAGGGCGCGCTTGAGGCGAAACTCGCGCGATGGCGCGTTGACCAGCTCGATCTCGGCGCCGGCCAGCGCGGGGCTGGACGGAATCAGATCCAGTCCCACGCGACGGGTCAACATCAGCACGTCGTTCAGACTGGTATCGGCCACAATGGCGTCATAAATCGACAGGGGCAGCGAGTTCTTGTCTATGCCGAGGCTGCTGGTGGCGTTGGCCTGCGGATCGATGTCCAGCAGCAGCACGCGGCGGTCCGCGGCAGCGAGAAAGGCGCCAAGGTTGACCACTGTGGTGGTCTTGCCGACTCCGCCTTTCTGGTTGGCAACAGCGTAGACTCTGCTCACCATGCCTGGCCCGAGATCAGCTCTCCCCGCGCCATTCGCTCTTCCACCTGGCTGCGGGTGGCGAGGGTGGTCGTACCAGGACCCTCTATGGCAAAAGACGCAGCACTGTTGGCGAAAGGTGCGGCCAGATAGGGATCATTGGTTTCGTTGAACCGCAGCATAAAGGCCGCGGCAAAGACGTCTCCGGCTCCCGTTGGGTCGACCTCAGCTACCGGGCGGTAAGCCGGAAAGCGTCGCGGCTGCCCCTTCCAGTACACGGTCACGCCCAGAGGTCCCTCAGTGACCGCGGCGATCCGAACCAGGCGAGCGTACTGTTCAATGAGCTGCTGATCGCCGCCAACGTCTTCTTTGCTGAACACCAGCACGTCGGTCTGCGGCAAGATCTGCCCCGCCTCGCGCCACTGCTGATGCGAGATCAGGCCAGTATCGTCCCATTTCCTCATCCAGCCCTGGGGCGTTACGCCGACGATAGAGTACCGGAACGTGCCCATCCAATCGAGTCCCAGCTCGCCCGCGAGCGGGCAGAGCAGAACGACGGGCGCCCGCCGCCAGGCCGGGGGCAGGTCGCCAGGATGGAGCGGCAAAGCCGTGCCGTGCAGGTACTGCCGGCGGCGATGGTCCAGGTAGATATTCTCAAAGGTCGTGGCTTGCGGCGAGGCCACGCAGTGCACCGCCACACCCGGCAGCGCCGCGCCGAGATCCAGATCCTCAGGCGCGCTCGTCAACACCGCTACCGAGGCCCCCAGCCGAAGGGCAGCCAGCGAAGCATAAGTGGCCGTGCCCCCGATGGTGTAGGTCCCATCCGGCAACAGGTCTCTGGTAACATGACCGACCGCCACCAGATCAGGGCGTGCCGGCATGCCGCTCATCGCTCCACCCCGCGGCGTAATCCCTGGCGCACAGAGGCTATTGCCTCGGCAAGATGACGACACGCCGCTTGTCTTCTACTCCGGTACTCTCCGTGTAGACGTCCGGGTCGTCCTTCAGGGCAATGTGCACGATACGGCGCTCGTCAGCCGGCATAGGTTCGAGCGAAACCGGCTGCCCTGTGGTCCGCACCCGCTCAGCCATACGTCTGGCCAGGTCGGTGAGGGCCTTGCGGCGGCGAGCCCGGTAGTGTTCGACGTCAACCATCAGGCTCGGCCAGGGCTGGCTGTGGCGGCTGACCATCAGGGCGGTCATAAACTGCAGGTCGCGCAGCGTCTCACCCTGCCGCCCGATCAACATGCCCATATCGCTGCCAGTGATGTTGAGCCCGATCGTGTCCGGCGAGGCATCGTCCACCGGCTCTAGCGTGACACGCGCCTTGATACCCATATGGTCCAGCAGGCCCTGGAGAGACTCGACGCTGCGCTGCGCCAGTTCGTTGTCCGACCGAACAACCGGCGCCTCGGCCTGCTCGCCCTCGTCTTCCTCTTGCTCATCGGGCTCATCCGAGTCGTCAAATTCGTCGGCTGGAGCGGGCAGCTCGGCAGTCACCGGTTTCTTCCATGTCGGCGCCGCGACGGTGCGTGGCAGCGCAGCCTTCGGGGTCACCTTGACCACCGCTTCTTCACTGAGCAGGCCAAGCAGGCCCCGGCTGCCGGGCCGGATCACTTCTACTTCGACGGCATCTCGCTCCAGGCCAAGTTCAGTGAGTGCCCTGGCCACTGCTTCATCAACGGTGCGGCCTCGAGCCTCGACCGCATTGCCTCTAGCGCTTTTTTCGCCCATAGCCCTTACCCTTTGCAGGAGCAGCGGTGTCTGAGCCGGCTCCACGGCGGAAGACATTGGCCAGCGCACCCCAGCCGCTGGTGAAATACTGCTGAGCGATGCCCACCAGGTTGGTAGCCACAAAGTACAGGCCCAGACCCGAGGCAGCGCTGTAAGTGATCCAGGCGAACATGAAAGGCATGGTGAGTTCCAGGCTCTGACTCATCGCCTGCTGCTGCGGGTCAGACACAGCGGGTGACATCATCTTTTGCTGCGCCCACATCGTGACCGCAGTCAGGATCGGGATGATGAACCAGGGGTCGGGCTTGCCCAGATCCAGCCACAGAAAGCGCGGATTCAGCGGAATGAGACTGGATGGAATGACACTGCTGAGAAAACCAAAGCTGGGATAGATGTGCTTGGCCAGGTTGACCAGCTGCAAGGGGTTCTGCGGCAGTGCGGTGCCGATGGCCTGGTACAGACCGAACCAGATGGGCATCTGAATGAGCAGCGGCACGAGGCAGCCCAGCGGGTTCACGCCGTACTCCTTGTAGAGCTTCATCTGTTCCTGGGCCATCTTGTCACGATCTTTGGGGTCGGGGTACTTGGCCTCGAGTTCCTTCAGTTTCGGCTGCATCGCCTGACTGGCCTTGGCGGACTTGGCCTGCATCTGAGTAAAGGGCAGGGTCAGCAGCCGCACCAGAACGGTGAAAACGATCACCGCCAGACCAAAGTTGCGGCCGAGTATCGAGTACAAGAAGAGCAGCAGATTAAGCAGCGGTTGGAAGATCAGGGTATTCCACACCGGGAACGACCTCCTGTGTCCTATTTCCTTGTGCTGGGATTGGCACTCCAGCGCGTAACGCCAGTGGCTGCATCGAGAGCGTGTACCGTGCCGTCCAGCGTGGCGACAAAAACCGTATCGCCGCTCACCACCGGTGAAGTGAGGATGGAGGTGCCGGGCTTTATAGTCCACTTTTGCCGGCCAGTCGCCGCCTCGAGGGCGACGAGTGAACCAGTCTCTGTGGCAGCGTACACCACGCCATCGGCATAGGCCGGTGTCGCGCGCACCATACCGTCAGCGTCAAAGCGCCACCGCGACGCCCCGGTAGCAGCGTCGAGTGCATACACCGTGGAATCGAGCGAGCCCACATAGACCGTGGACTCTACTACGAGCGGTCTGCCCCAGACCCAGTGGCCGGTAGCAAAAGTCCACCTGGGTGCGCCGGTAGCCGCATCCACGGCATAGACCTTGTTGTCCATAGAACCAAAAAAGACGGTGTCGCCGCTCAGGGTGACGCCGCCAGGTATTCCACCATCGGTCCCGAACTCCCAGAGCTTGCCGCCGGTTGTGTTCACACAATAGACCTTGTGGTCCAGCGAGCCAACGTACACTCTGCCATCGCCCACCGCCGCCTTGCCCCAGATCCAGTTGTCAGTGGCGAATTCCCACTCCTTACGGCCAGTCGCAGCCTCATAAGCGTAAAGGGACTTGTCCTGGGACCCCACATAGAGGATGCCGTCGACGGTGACCGCGTCGGCCGCCACCGGGCCCTTGGTGGCCATGGTGCGCTGCTGTGAGCCAGTGTTAGCATCGAGGACATAGATGTAGTGGTCAAAGGAGCCGATGTTGAGTGAGCTGCCCACCAGCAGCGGCTCGGCCAGGAAGGCGCCTTTGCCGTTTCTTTCTGTCGCCGCAGGAAAACGCCACACCTCGGCACCAGAGGCCGCCTGGAGCGCAAACACGCGGCCTGTGGGGGACCCAACGTAGAGAATGCCATCCGCCACGGCCATGCTCGGCCAGGACGGATGAGCAGCAGCAGCCGACGCGCAGCTCGTGGCCAGAACCGCCGCGAGTCCGAGCGTCAGGGCAAGGATGAGATTGCGCCTTTTCAACGGGAACACACTCCTCTCCGAGCGGCAGCCCTATTGGGGAGGCCGTTCCGCCGCGGCAGACTAGGGTACGGGATCATATCCACCCGGGTTGAGGGGGTGGCAGCGACTCAAACGCTCGACGGCCATCCAACCGCCTCGCAGCACACCATACCTGGATATTGCTCCGTAGGCGTACTCTGAGCAAGAAGGTATGAACCGGCAACTGGGAGGCAGAGACGGCGAAATGGCTCTCTGATACATTCGAATGAGGGCAAGCGCCAGGCGCTTCATTCAGCAGTGCTCTGTAATGTGCGGGGTGTGTTCGGCGCTGAGCAGGCCGGCTCGTCCGAGCAGCGTGTTCAGGGCGTCGCCGAGCTGCCAGAAATCGGCTCCGGCGGCCGGGGTCCGCGCGATCAGCACGATATCCCAGCCTGGCTTGATGCTCGGCCAACGGCCACGCGCAGCTTCGCGCAGCCGACGCCGCACACGGTTGCGCGTAACCGCCGTGCCCAGACGCTTGCTCACCACCAGGCCGAGCCTGCTGTACGCCAGGCCCGAGCGCCGGGTCTGAATCACCAGCAGAGGCACAGACCACGATCGCCCCTCGCGGCGAATACGCTGAAAGTCCTCGTTGCGAGCCAGGCGAAATTGCTTCTTCATGCCCGATCGCTCCACCTGCAAGGCGCCTGGCCATCACACACCACCCGCCTATCCGACTAGATGGAAACGCGCTTGCGGCCCTTGGCCCTCCGCGACGCAATAACGCGTCGCCCACCGGTGGTGCTCATCCGGGACCGGAAACCATGCACCTTCTGGCGCCTGACTTTGCGTGGTTGATAAGTTCTCTTGGGCATTCCGTCTTACCTTTCTCGATTTGGCAAATACAGGATATTATCGCTAATCCCGCGCGGCTTGTCAAATGCAGCGCCTCGGAGAGCCCGGCTGGCCCGGCGCCGGCCCCAGCTTGCGCAATTGACCGGCTTGCGCTAGAATAGCGGTTCGATAAGCTTGAAGCTGAGGAGCAGAGGTGACCATGAGCACCGAATCGAACGTGACCAAGTACCAGATCAAGGAAGAACTCCGCAAGCAGTGGCAGGCGGAGGCAGTGCAACTGGCCCTGTCCGGCCGCTGGGACGACGCCGTGCAGGCCAATCAGCACATCCTGGAGATCTTTCCCGACGATATCCCTTCCCGTAACCGCATGGGCAAGGCCTATCAGGAGCTAGGCCGCCTGGAGGATGCCCTGGCCGCCTATGAACAGAGCTTGCAGAAGCAGCCCTCCAACAACATCGCCCGCAAGCGCCTGGCCGAGCTCTATGCCCTTCTCAACCGCGAGCCCGCCATCCCACTGGGAGAAAGCATGCCGGCCGTCGAGATCTCAGACGAGGAGGAGGATGCGGCGGACTTTGAGGAGTTCCTGGAGGAAGAGGAGGGCGATTCCAGCAGCGACGACGCCGACTAGAAGCACACCCCGGTCTGCGGAGGATACATCGAGTGGGTTTGATCGACACCCTGTCTGCTGGCTTTGATCGCACCGCCAAGCGCCTGTGGCTCATCCTGATCCCGATTCTGCTCGACCTGAGCGTCTGGCTGGGACCCAGGCTTTCGCTCAACCGCCTGAGTCAGGAGGCACTGGCGCTGTTGCCTGACGCAACGGAGCTGGGCGCGCAGTATGCCCAGGCCGTCGACCTCAGCCGTGCCTGGCTGCAGGAGGCAGGCAAGACGGTCAACCTGCTCACCCTGCTTTCCATGCGCGTGCTCGGCCTGCCCGGGCTCTCGGGCAGTCTCGTTCTGCCCGCGCCGCCCTTCACCCTCTTACGCCCCGTGGAGCTTTCCAGTGCGTCGGCGGCCGCCGGGGTCACAACGGGGCTCCTGCTGCTGAGCCTGCTGGTGAGCTGCGTGGTTCTTTCGTTCATCGCCGCCGATGCTCGTGATGGCCAGCTCTCGCCGCGCTACTCCCTGCGCGTGGCCTGGCGCGCCTGGCTGCGTATGACGGCCATCCTGACCATAGCCGCTGCCCTGGGCTTTGGACTGCTCGTCGGCGTCGGGGTGATTGCCGGACTGGTCAGCCTGATCAGCTCTGGCCTGGCCAGCCTGGTGCTCAACGTGGTCGCCTGGACGGTGCTCAGCCTGTCCGTCTACGGAGCGCTGTTGTTCTTTTTTGCCTCGCGGGCGTTGCTGCTGGACGACGAAGACATTGTTCGTTCGCTGTGGAGCGCCTTCAATGTTCTGCACCGCAACTTTTTCTCGGCGGTGGGCTTTGTCCTGATCGTCAACCTGCTGCATGCCGGTTTGCTCTACATCTGGCGGCTGCTGGCGGCCAGCACATTCGGCATGGTGGCCGGCATCGTGGGTAACGCCTATGTCAATACCGGTCTGGTAATGGCCAGCTTCATCTTTTATCGCGACCGCTTTGCGGCCTGGCAAGAGGCGCTCCAGGCGGACAAGGTCAAGTCATGAGCCCTGACGTCAATCCTACCTACACTGCTCAAGATATCCAGGTTCTGGAGGGACTGGAGGCCGTCCGTCGGCGCCCCGGTATGTATGTGGGCAGCACCGATGTCCGGGGCTTGCACCACCTTGTCTTTGAGGTAGTTGACAACTCGATCGATGAGGCCCTGGCTGGCTATTGCGACCACATCACCATCACCATCCACGCCGACCACACGGTCACCGTGGAGGACAATGGCCGTGGCATTCCCGTTGAGATCCACAAGCAGACGGGCAAGTCCGCACTCGAGGTTGTGCATACGGTGCTGCACGCCGGTGGCAAGTTCGGTGGAGGCATCTACAAGGTAGCCAGCGGGCTGCACGGCGTCGGCGTGTCGGCGGTGAACGCCCTGTCCAAGTGGCTTGAGGTTCGGGTCAAGCGCGACGGGCACCTCTACTTTCAACGCTATGAGCACGGTGTTCCGGTCAGCCCCGTCAAAGAGCTTGGTAAGGCCGAGGGGAGCGGCACGACCACCACCTTCCTGCCCGATGAGGACATCATGAAGACGCTGGACTATCACTATGAGACCCTGGCCCAGCGCTTTCGCGAGATGGCCTTTCTCACGCGCGGGCTCACCATCACCCTCAATGACCAGCGCGACGGCGTCGAAAACAGCTATTACTTTGAGGGGGGGCTCACCTCCTTCGTGCGCTACCTCAACCGCAACCGCAAGGTGCTCCACCCGACCTTCCACATCGAGAAGCAGATCAACGGTACGATGGTCGACGTAGCGCTCCAGTACACGGATGGCTACGCCGAGTCTACCTATGCCTTTGCCAACAACATCAATACAGTAGATGGCGGAACCCATCTGACCGGCTTCCGTTCGGCGCTGACCAGGACTCTCAACGACCAGGCCCGCCGGTCCGGCCAGCTCAAGGAGAACGAGGCCAACCTGAGCGGCGAAGACGTGCGCGAGGGGCTCACCGCCATCGTCAGCGTCAAGCTGACCGACCCGCAGTTTGAGAGCCAGACCAAGGGCAAGCTCGGCAACGCCGAGGTGAAGAACCAGGTCGAGTCGGTTGTAACGGAAGGCCTGGCCGCCTGGCTCGAGGAGCATCCCCGCGACGCCAAGGCCGTGGTCGAAAAGGTGCTCACTGCCTCCCGCGCCAGAGAAGCAGCGCGGCACGCCCGCGACCTGGTGATTCGCAAGAGCTCCCTGGAGACACTGACCCTGCCGGGCAAGCTGGCGGACTGCTCGGACACGGATCCCGCCAGATGCGAGCTGTACATCGTCGAAGGCGATTCTGCTGGCGGGTCGGCCAAGCAGGGCCGCGACAGGCGCTTTCAGGCCGTGCTGCCCCTGCGTGGCAAGATCATGAATGTGGAAAAGTCGCGGCTGGACAAGATCCTGGGCAGCAAAGAGATCAAGGCGCTCATCACGGCGCTCGGCACAGGAGTGGGCAACTCGTTCGACCTGACCAACCTGCGCTACCACCGCATCCTGATTATGACCGATGCCGACGTCGATGGCGCGCACATCCGCACGCTCCTGCTCACCTTCTTCTTCCGCTATATGGAGCCGCTGATCGAGAACGGTCACCTCTTTATTGCCCAGCCGCCCCTCTACCGCATTCAGGTCGATGGCAAGGTCAACTGGGTCTACTCCGATGACGAGCGCGACGCGGTGCTGGCGGGGCTCAAGGGCAAAAAGCCAACATTGCAGCGCTACAAGGGCCTGGGCGAGATGAATCCGGAGCAACTGTGGGAAACCACTATGAATCCGGAAAACCGTACGCTGCTGCAGGTGACCCTGGACGATGCAGTCACGGCGGACAGCACCTTTGATATGCTGATGGGCTCTACCGTTCCGCCGCGCAAGCGCTTTATCCAGACGAACGCCAAGAACGTTCGCCACCTGGACATCTAGCAACAGCAGGGGGATGTGATGGCTGAAACCGTTGTGCTCAAGACAGGTCCCGAGCTGATTCCCGAGTTCCTGGCCAGCGACCACGAGGCCGCCGAGCCGGAGCTGCGTGAGCTGCATCCGATACACGCCATTCACGAGCTGTCGCCCTACGGCCTGCTCCTGGCAGGTCTGGCGGAGTGCACTGCAATCCTCCTGCACACCTATGCACGCAACCACAATGTGCCGCTGCTCCGCGTTGAACTGCGCATGACCTATGCGCGCGTGTTTGCCACTGATTGTCAGGACTGTGACCAGAGCCAAACCTACACTGAGCGCATCGGCGCCGAGGTGGGGCTGGTAGGTGATCTGCCTCCGGCGGAGCGCAACAAGCTGTTTCTCATCGCCAGGCACTGCCCGGTGCACAAGATCCTGCACGACGGCATTCAGACCGAGTTTGTCCTCCGCCAGGACTAGGCACTCCCGATGGTTCCATGTGGGGAGAGTGTGGAAAAAGCGGGCGAGGGATGGGAGCACCCTGGCGCCTGTGCCTGGTAGTGCCAAGACTCCGGGCAACCACAGACCTCGATAGGTTCGTAGTACAGGCTTTAGCCTGTCCCCACCCACTGACGCGATGAGACCGTCCGGAAGGGGAGCGCTAAAGCGCAACTACGAACCTGTCGTTCGCGCTCCCTGGGCAGTTATTCCAC
>MWCV01000042.1 GCA_002070215.1 Chloroflexi bacterium ADurb.Bin180
TCGTCAACTCTTCGAGCATTGCTCCCTCCTTGGGCAAGATTGATGCTCCGTGTGGATGATCAGCCGCTGTTGGCCGGGCTGGCCGGCCTTCCGCCTTGTGCTCTGCCTCATACCTCTGGTGCTCGTCATGGGCTAACTCGACTGCCGCCTCCGCGCCGAGCTCGGCCGCCAGGCGGCCGGCCTCCCTTTCGACCAACGATGCTGCATCGCGGTGGGACAGGCCGTAGACGAGCACGTTGACCGTGAATGACAGCTCAACGAGAGTATCAGGGAGTGCACCTCCAGTCTGCACGTCTGGTGCATGCCGCGCAGCGACGACGCTGCCGCGCAGAAAAGCGCCACCGGGCAGGGTAGCCAGCGCCTTGATGTGGCCAATCACTGTGGGACCCGACTCGGCAGTGCGGACGCTCGCTCGGGCCAGGCGCTCCAGGAATTGCCCCAGCAGCGCTGCCCACGCGGCCAGGGGCTCCGGCTTCTGCGCCCGCCAGGTACACACGGCCGCCAGGGGCTCGAGCGTGAGCTCTCTCACCCGACCCACTCCTCGACCAGGGCCTGGTCCAGCGGGGCCCTGGCATCCACCTTCACCAAACGGGCTCGCGGATTGATGCCGGTGGCGATGCGCACCGCCACCTCGACCTCCTCGGGCTGAGCCAGGTCGGCCTTGGTCACCACCAGCCAGTCCGCCCCTTGCGCCTGTCTGGTGATCAGCGGGGTAAGCACCTCGTACAGTTCACTCAATCGGGTGGGATCCAGCAGGGCCAGCGTGGTGATGTTGTCGAGCGGTCGGCCGTCGTAGTAGGGCAGTGCGTTCAGGATGTTTCCCGGCTCGGCCGCACCAGAGGGTTCGACCATCACCAGGTCCGGGTCGTAGGCCGTGTCGAGTTGTTGCAGGCTGGACACCAGGTCGCCGGCGAGGCTGCAGCAGATGCAGCCGCCAAAGAGCTGGAACACATTCAGCTCGAGCTGGCGCATGAGCTGGTTGTCGATGCCAATGGCGCCGATCTCGTTGACCAGGATCGCCACCTTCTTGCCGCGCGCCACTGCCGCTCGCGCCAGGTTGATGGTCAGCGTGGTCTTGCCCGAGCCCAGGAATCCCGCAATCAGCAGAAGGCGCACTGGACTCTTACCTGCGCCGAGCTTGCGCGTTCTCGACGAGCTGCTGGCACAACCGCACTCCCCCCAGGGCGTCGTTGCACCAATGATCGGCTCCCACGTATTCGCGCACCATCTCGTTCACCACGCCTCCTCCGATGATCACCGGAATGGGCTGCGCGGCGAGGTCCGGATGCTGTTTCAGCAGGCGGGTCGTTTCGCGCATCGACTCGTAGGAAGAGGTCAGGAGGCACGACAGCCCCACCACGTCCGGCCGCCATTCCACCGCCCTGTCGACCAGGACCTGCGGGGGCACGTCCACGCCCAGGTCCTGCACCTCAAAGCCGTGCGCACGCAGGGCCATCTGCAGGATGGCCTTGCCAATGTCGTGGATGTCGCCCTTGACCGTACCCAGCAGCACCCGGCCGCTGGCCTCTCCGGCCAATCGTATCTCCATCAGCGGGCGCGCGAGCTCCAGAACCTCGCGAAAAATCTCGCCGGCCATGATCAGCCCGGAGAGTCGGTACTCGCCGCGCTCATAGCGCTCGCCGACCAGGCGCATGCCCTCTTCGCACACGGCAATGGCGGCACCCGGGTCGACTCCGGCGGCCTGGCCCGCCCTCACCAGCTCGAGCACGCCGTCTTCGTCCAGGTCAGCGATGCGCTGTCGCAGCAGGGCTTTGGTTTCGTCTTGGATTCTGGCTTGTTCGTGACTCAAGCGATCTCGCCTCCAATGCGGGCAACGAGCCTGAAGCGCTCTGCCCCGCCGAGGAACCAGCCCCAGGCTACCGGTCGATCCTGAAAGTCGTAAAAGACGTGCTCGAGGCACAGTGCCGGCGAGCCAACCGGCGCCTGGAGCAGCTCGGCCTCTTCCTCATTGAGCACCGTGGCCTCCAGCGCAAGATCGCCCCGGCGCAGCCCGTCGCCGGCGCGGCCGCGCAGCAATCCCTCCAGCGAGGTGATCTGCAGCTCGGCCTCGACCGTGCCCGCCCGCGGGTCATAGACGATGTACTCGCGATGCAGCATCACCGGCCCATCCGGCTTGAGCACGAGCCGTCGCAGATAGATCACCCGTGTGCCCGGCTCGATCCCCAGCTTGCGGGCGACACGTTGATCGGCCGGCAGGATGGACGCCTGCTGGAGCCGCACCTCAGCACTGCTGTCGAGCAGAACGTCTTCCTGGCGCTCCCGCAGGTAAAAGGCCGCTTCGTGCATGTGGAGGCCGCGCACAAACACGCCCTTGCCCTGGCTGGCCGTGACCGCGCCGTGATCAACGAGGATGTTCATCGCACGGCGTACCGTCATGCCGCTGACCCCAAAGCGGACGCGGAGCTGCGACTCGGAGGGCAGCCGGTCGCCGGGGCGATAGACTCCCCGCGCGATCTCCTGGCTCAGCACGCGGGCCACTAGCGCATAGGCCGGCTCGTAAGGCTCGCGGTCTTCCCGGGGAGCAGTGGGTTTGCTTCTCGAAAGCGGACTCACCACTTGACCATCTTCTCTGGATCGGTTATATATATAAGTGTACAAGAGATCCCGGTTCAAGTCAAGTTCGCGCTGGCCCGTGCACTGGATCACCGGTAGGGTATAATCGAACCCATGGACAAACATATCGCCGTTATCGCCTGCGCCACCGTCATCGAGGAGATGCTCCCGCTGATGCCCGCCGGCATGGAGTGGCGCCGCCTCGAGTTCGGGCTCCACGTCTGCCCCGAAAAGCTGCGCACCTCCCTGCAGGCCACCATCGACGAGCTCGTGGCGGCCCACCCGGGTGTAGAGCTGACCATCCTCCTCGGCTATGGCCTGTGCTCACAGGCCCTGTTAGGGGTAGAGGCGCGGGGCTGCACCCTGGTCGCGCCGCGGGTGGATGATTGCATTGCCATTTTCCTCGGCTCACGCGCCGCTTACCACCAGCAGGCCGGGTCAGAGCCCGGCACCTACTACCTGACCAAGGGCTGGTGTGAGCAGGGCGAGACCCCTTTTGCCGAGTACGAAGATGCCGTGGCCCGGTTTGGAGCAGCGCGGGCGGAGCGCATCTTTAGACTGATGATGGCCCACTACACCAGGCTGGCCCTGATCAACACCGGCCACTACGAGATGAGCCACTACCGCGCCTATGCCCGCCGCACCGCCGAGCGCTTTGGCCTGCGCTACGAGGAGATCCCCGGCGCCAGCACACTGGTGAAGAAACTGCTCTTTGGCCCGTGGGACGACGAGCTGGTGGTCCTCTCGCCCGGCGAGGCCTTCCGCCTCGACCATTTCTATCGCGGCTAGTGGACCCGGAGTTGCTCGTAGCTCAGCCTCCGCCCTCCGCCCCGCTTGACAGGGCTAATGCTGTGCCTGTCCGAATACGGAGGGCTCAAGCGCAACTACAAACCTCTTCCGGTTCGTAGTACAGGCTCTGCCTACTGGCGCCCCGACGTGCTGGTCGGGGTCAGCCTGTCCGAATACGGAGCGCTCAAGCGCAACTACAAACCTCTTCCGGTTCGTAGTACAGGCTCTGCCTACTGGCGCCCCGACGTGCTGGTCGGGGTCAGCCTGTCCGAATACGGAGCGCTCAAGCGCAACTACAAACCTCTTCCGGTTCGTAGCACAGGCTCTGCCTGCTGGCGCCCCGACGTGCTGGTCGGGGTCAGCCTGTCCGGATCGCGCCGCAAGTAAAGCGCGGGGGAAAGGACGATCCTGCTGCCACCGCCTGCCTCCCCCACTGTTGCCTCTTTGCCCCTCCGTAGCTATACTGTGCCTATGAGAACCACAACATCCCGACCCATCGCACCACAGAAGCACAACACGCAAACCCGTTCCGTCTTCCCATCTCTGCTGCTCTCGCTCGTCCTGGCCCTTGCCGCCTGCGCGCCGGCCCGCCAACCGACCCCCACACCCACCGCCACCCCCATGCGCGATGTATGCCCCGGCCGCGGTCTTTGGCCCCGACCCCAAGTACGCCAACGTTTATGTCTACACCATCGAGGAGCAGGCCAACGACGGCCGCTCGCTCCTCAACGTGGCCTACCCGGTGCTCGAGAACCCGGCCATCAACACCACGCTGCGCACCCTCTCCGAGTCGTTCATCGACGAGTGGCGCACCACCGCGGCTGAACAGGAAGCGCTCTACCAGGATTACCTCCGCCGCACCGGCGAGGTCGCCGTGTCCGTCGTCGCCAACTATGTGCAGCATTTCGACGTCACCCTGGCCAACGCGGACCTGATCTCCCTGTCCATCGAACGTTACCGCTTTACCGGCGGCACCGGCAGCACCGACGTCACCGGCTATATCTTTGACCGCCGCTCCGGCGCCGAGCTGGGCCCCGCCGACCTCTTTACCAGCGACGCTTACCTCGAGCGGCTCTCGACCCTCTCTCGCCAGGAGCTGGAACGCCGCGTCCAGACCGAGGCGGCGGAATCGCAATTCGACTCTCCCGCGGTGCGCGACCAGTGGCTGTCCGGCATGCTCGAAATGATCCGCGGCGGCACCGAGCCAGTACCCGATAACTTTGACGGCCTGCTCTTTCACGAGGACGGCACCCTGCACATCCAGTTCGACAAGTACCAGGTCGGCCCCGGCAGCTCTGGCGTGGTCACCGTGGTCTTGCCAGTGGAAAGCGTCGCCGACCTGCTTACGCCCAAGCTGCTGCGCCTGCTGAGCACCGTCAAACCGGAGCTGATGCACACCCCCACGCCGACTGCCACCCCCCCTCCCGCGGCGGTAGACTGCAGTCAGGTGCCCTGCGTGGCCCTCACCTTTGACGACGGTCCGTCCATCTACACCGAGCACCTGCTGGATATCCTGGCCGAGCACCACGCCCACGCCACCTTCTTTGTGCTGGGCAAGTCGGCCAAGGTCCAGGCCAAGACCATCCTCCGCATGGCCCGGGAGGGCCACGAGATCGGCAACCACTCCTGGAGCCATCCCAGCTTTAAGGAGCTGAACGCCGAGCAGATCCTCGAGCAGGTCGATCCGACCAACAAGCTGGTGGCCGAGCTCACCGGCACCGCTCCGCGCTTGTTCCGCCCTCCCTACGGCCGGGTGACCCAAGACGTGCTCGCCGCCGTACCCATGCCGGTGATCCTGTGGAGCCTCGACCCGCTGGACTGGCAGGACCGCGACGCTGACCTCGTCGCCCAGCGGCTGAGCCAGGCCAAGAACGGCGGCATCCTCCTGGCCCACGACATCTTTACCACCACGGTCCAGGCTATGCCGGCCGTGCTTACCTCGCTGACCGAGCGCGGCTTTCACTTTGTCACCGTGACCGAACTCCTTGCGCCCACGGTGCCGCTCCCCGGCCACGTGTACGACCACCGCACCGCGCACTGAGCGGTGTCGGCCACGAGGCCGTGGCCTACAATAAGCAGCGAAAGGAGGTTGACGAGATGCGCCGTATCGCGTTTGCCTTCTCTTTGACCGCCGATGGCAAACTGGTCATGACCGAGCCGCGCTGGCCAGCGCGCTGCGTGTGCTGCGGGGAACCAGTCGGCAGCGGCGGCGTGGCGGTGCACCACGTGGCCGGGCAGCGCACCGACAGCTTGGGAACCACCCGGGGCTATCCCCTGGCCTGGCGGGTGCCCTGCTGCCCCACTTGCATCAGCCACCAGATCGGGGTCCCTAGCGGCGTCGCTACAGTGCTCCTGGTAGCCGGTTTGCTGACGCTGCTGGTCGTTGGCTACCTGCTGTTCCTGGCCGGCCTGGCGTACAACACCCTGGCCATCCTCGCCTACGTGGTCTTGATACTGGTGATGGGCTATGGGGGCTATGTGTACGTGAGGAACCTGACTCTTTCGCGCGAGGCCCTCGCGCGCAGCCGGATGAAGCCTACCTGCACGCGCCAGGAGCTGGCGGTGGTGGCCACGTCCGAGACCGGCCGCATCATTTTCACCTTCTACAACGAGGCCTACGCCGAGGAGTTCCAGCAGCTGAACCCGGCCGGTGTGCCGGCCTAGCCACATATCCGAACCGCGCGAACAAAAAAAGGCCGTCTGGAGCCATATGGCTCCAGACGGCTGCGCTCCCTCCTGCGTGCTACAGCAGCCCCTTGACCAAATTCACTGCTTGTGCGGCATCATTCCCGTAGGCATCGGCCCCGATATCCTCCGCGTACTTTTTCGATACCGGTCCTCCGCCAATGATCACCTTCACCCTGTCCCGCAACCCTTCCTTCTTCAGCGCCGCGATCACGCCCTCCATCCCCAGCATCGTCGTCGTCAACAATGCCGACATCCCCAGCACCTGCGGCTCATGCTCCTGCACCGCCCGCACAAACCCCTCCGTCGATACGTCCACCCCGATGTCCACCACCGTGAACCCCGCACTCGACAGCATGAACCCCACCAGGTTCTTCCCAATATCGTGTACGTCCCCGTGTACCGTGCCCAGCACTACCTTCCCCTGCGAGACCTGATCCCCGGCCCGCAGCTTTGGCGCCAGCACGCCCATCCCCGCCTTGAAGGCATCCCCCGCCCCCATCAGCTCGGGCAAAAAGTACTCCCCTTTCTCGAACCGGTCCCCGCAGGCCTTCAATCCGGCCATCATCGCTTCCAGCAGCTCCTTCGGCGCCTCGCCTTTGGCCAGCGCGCCGTTCACCAGGTCTTCGATTTCGTACAGGTTGCCCTCTTCAACGGCGGTTGCGATGGTCTGGTTCATCCTAGTACCTCCCGTACTTTTCGACGAGCTGGAAAACATAGTTGGCCTTCTCCACGCTGGCCCCTGGCGGCACAGAGGCAATCGAAACCATCAGGTTGGTTCGCTCCCCGGTGGCCATCTGGCAGATGCGCTGCACTGTGGCATCGAGCTGAGCCTCGGTAGCGTCACGCAGGTACTTGCCGTGCACCATGTACATATAGCCCTGCTTGTGCTTTTTGGCCAGTCGCAAACTGGGCAGGTCGTACTCGGGCAGGGTGACTCCCTCCGGCGTCTGCGGGTAGATATAGTTGCTGAACACCCCGAACCCCTTGTTCAGCACCGGGTCAGACATGTTCTGCTCCGATTCCTGGGGCGAAGTCACCTGATATCCCGCTCCCACCTTTTTCTTCAGCGCGGTCCAGGCTTTGACGCGGTAAGGATGCACGTACTTGAAGTAATCCTCGCGGCTCATGATCGGCTTGGCGGCGTACTGATCCACCATCGCCGAGCCCAGCAGCGAGAGGCCGTTCTCCTCGGCCAGTTGAAAGATGCGCACCGATAGCTGCGTGGTGAGCTCCATGATCGCCGGATAGATGTCGGGGTCGCCAAAGCGCCTGATCTTGTCGCGCGTCGCCTGGTCTTTGGCCTCGGTATAGTCGCGGTGGATGCGCAGGTCCTTGGGCAGCTCCCTGTCACCGCGCAGGAGCATGGCCAGGTCCCACGGACCGTCCATCATGACCATAATCATCGCGTCGGGATAGCGCCGCTGGGCCTCCTTGTTGATGTCAAAGACCATCTTCAAGTAGCCGCTGGCCTGCTGTGGCGGCTTGATCCGGTCAATGTCCTCGCGCTTTTTGATCGGATAGTCCACCGGGTAAGGCACGCGCCGCTTTTCGATCTTGAACACCGTGCCGAACTCGGCCGGCCCCACGCACATCAGGCCCAGCCAGTAGGGCACGGCCACCACGTCGGCTTTGACCCTCTGCCGCACCAGGCCAAAGAGCTCCAGGTTGGCTTCCATGCTCTGCGAGAGCAGCACATAGTCGAACCTGGGGTCGATCAGCTCCGGCTCGACGTTGGTGGCCGCCAGGAAGGTAGAGGCCCGGTCTGGCAGCGTCACCGCCGAAACCATGAACCTCTCCGTGCCGGTCAGCTCGCCCAGATGGAGCGTATGCTTGAGCAGCGCCTTGCCCATCATCACCATCGGATTTGCCATGGTCACCTCCTCAAAGAATGCGGCAGGCACAAAAAACACGCCTTGCTTACCCATTCTAGCACGGCGTGTCTATTCGGTCTGTTGCCTGGACAACAACGGCCAGCGGAATCTAGGGCTGGGTCAGCCTCCAGGCCAGGGCCACCGCTTCCCGGGCGCTGGGGGCATAACCGTCCGCGCCCAGCTCGGCGGCCAGGTGCGGCGTCATCGGCTCTCCGCCCACGATCACTTTGACCTTGTCTCTCAGCCCGGCCTCCTCCAGCGCCCGAATCACCTGGCCCGCATTCTGCGCCGTGGTGGTGAGCAGTGCCGACAGGGCCAGGATGTCCGGTCGGTGCACCCACACCGCCTCCACGAACCGCGCCGCCGGCACGTCTACCCCCAGGTCGATCACCTCGAACCCGCGCGCGGTGAGGAACATACTGACCATGTTCTTGCCCAGGTCGTGTACATCGCTTTCCACCGTGCCGATGACCACCGTGCCCAGCGTGCGCTCCTGCCGCTCCAGCCGGGCGGGCTGACCCTCCAGCAGTTCCATGACCTGTTTCATCACCGTGGCCGACCACATCACATCGGCCAGCTCGAGCTCTCCGCCCACATAGCGCCGCTCGACCTGCCTCATGCCCTGCGACAGGGCGTCCAGCGCCAGCATGGGGTCCACCTGCGCCGCGTTCGCCCGCTCCGCCCAGTCCGCAGCCTCCCACTCGCTGGCCCCCACTACTGCCTCGCGCAGGCCGGCGAGAAGAGCATAGTGTTCCGGCGGAATCACCACCCAGTGGCGGCCCTTTTTCCAGATGAGCCCCTGCCTCCTGAGCTCGTTCAAGAGCACGGTGATCGTGCTGCGATTGGCCGCCACGAGCTGACCAATGTCCTCGTGGGTCAACTCGGCCGGGATCTCCAGCCCGCGCTCGGTGGCGATGCCGTGCTTCCGCGCCAGGTCCAGCAGGCTGCCCATCAGCCGCTGCTGTACATCGAGAAAGCCCAGGTCGCGTGCCTGCCGTCGCGAGGACTGCGCGCTCTCGGCCAGCTTTTTGATCAGCAGGGATGAGAAACGGGGGTTCTGCGCCAGCAAGCGGTCGAACAACTCGGGGGAGAGGGCAATGACGCTCACCTCGTCCAGCGCCTGGGCGATGGTATCGTGGTCGTGGCCCAGCAGGTAGGCCGTGGCGCCGGCCAGCCCGCCCGGACCGAGCAGGCGGTACGCGTAGGCCCGGCCGTCGGGCAGGAGGGTGTATTCCTTGAGGCTGCCCGACTGAACCACAAAGATAGCCTCCACCGGGTCGCCCTGCCAGAAGAGCACCTCGCCTTTGGCCAGCGCCCTGCCGCGACCCGGCGAGGCGTTCTGCACCTGAGCCAGAAAGGCCCGGTCGAGCTGCTCGTTGTCGAGTGTCACCCGTTGGTCACTCACCGCCGTTGTGCCTCACGAATCACGGTCAGAGGATCTCCTGGAGGCCGCCCTGGTTCGCAGTATAGCCGCGGCAAGGGAGGGGTCAAACGGCCGTTTCGTGCCGCGTGCGCCGCCGGAGCGCAGCCCGTATGGCGTGCGCTTGACTTGCAGGGGCGGTTCGCCCTGCGATTGATTCGTAGGGGCGGTTCGTGAACCGCCCAATGCTTCGCTCGCGAGCGGCATTCGGACGGGCCAAAGCCTGTACTGCGAAGCGCTCCGCGTGCGGATCTGGCGGTCTCCGTCAGCTATTGCACGTTGCCCACACATTCTCGACTCTGGTGTTTGATCTTCAGCTTGCCCTCGCTATACTGCTGTGGGGCGCTGTAGCTCGCGTTGGCTAGCGGGCCGACCTGACCCACTGGATAGGGAGAGAGTCATGACCGAGCTCCTCGACCGTGCGTTCAACGAAGCGTCGCGGCTCCCCGCCGCTGATCAGGATGCCTTTGCGCGCTCGCCGCAGGCGCTGGCGCAACTGGCCAGTGAGGCGCGAGCCGAATACCGGGCCGCGCAAGCGGACTGCCCCAAGATCCCGAATCGTCGCGCGCGAGAAGTGTAGGAGGGTCGTCGTTGCAGGGCCCCGCGCCGCATTGGTTTGTAGGGGCGGTTCGCGAACCGCCCTGGACTGGTCACTCAAGTTTGCACGCGGGCAGACCGTTCCGAATCCGTTATCGCACCACGCCGCGGCACGCCAGGAGACACTCGTGACGGACCATTCCCCACCTTGGTACGATCCCGTGCACCGTCGGCACTCTGTCCATCTTCGCGACTTGGACTACCGCGCGACCGGGGCATACTTTGTGACGCTGTGCACAGCGGATCGCTCCACGATCTTTGGAACGGTAGCGGGCGATGAGGTGCACCTGACGCAGGCCGGTCGCCTGGTAGAAGACTGCTGGAACTGGCTGGCTGAGCAGTACCTGTACGTCACACTGGACGCCTGGGTGCTGATGCCCAATCACCTGCACGGCATCCTGGCCATCGGCGAGACGCCCGGGCAGCGCAAACCGTTGGGCCGCTTGATCGGAGCTTTCAAGACAGTCTCGACCAAGCGCGTCAATGAACTGCGTGGGACGCCAGGTGCGGTCGTATGGCAACGGGACTATTACGAGCACATCGTGCGCAGCGAAAGCGATTTGGCGAGCATTCGGCAGTACATTACCGACAACCCGCGTCAGTGGGCGCTGGATCGTGAGAATCCGTGCCGAATGCGTCGATAGTTGGCATTGCCGCACAGAGGGTGCCGGGGGCCGGCCGAAGTGCGCCGCACTCGCAAGGACAACCTTAAGGGCGGTTCGCGAACCGCCCCTACAACTCACTCGCGTGCCTGGCATAGTTAATCCGCACCCCAAGCCCTCCATTTGACATTCCCCCCACCCTGTGATACAATCGTGTCCTAAGAAGCAGTAAGAATCTGGTTCAATCAATGACCCTGAGCGCCCAGACGATTATTGGTCTGAGCGCTCGTTTCTTTTGACAGAACTGGCAGCGCTGGCCGCCCGTACCCATTCGGGCCCCACCGCTCGTCGTTGGCTCCCCTTTTTCGGGACCCTGCGTCACCCCTGCTTGGAGTTTGTTTGTGACTGGAAAGTTATCCATCCTGCCCCTCGGCGGCCTCGGAGAGGTAGGCAAGAACATGACCGTTCTCGAATACGGCCGCGATAGCATCGTCATCGACGCGGGAATGACCTTTCCCGAGTCCGATTCGTTTGGCGTTGATTACGTCATCCCCGACTGGAGCTACCTGCGCAGCTCGAAACACACGCTGCGCGCGATCCTGCTCACCCACGCTCACCTGGACCACCTCGGCGCCGTGACCCACCTGCTGCGCGAGTTCAACGTGCCCGTGTACGCCACGGCCCTGACTCGCGGCCTGCTCGAGGTCAAGCTGCGCGAGGAAGGCCTGCTGGACCGCGCCTCCGTGATCACCTGGGTGCCCGGTGAATCCCTCAACATCGGCCCCTTCAAGGTCGAGCCCTATCACGTGTGCCATTCCATCCCCGACTCGGTCGGCCTGGGCATCACCACGCCGGCCGGCTTGATCGTTCACAGCGGCGACTGGAAGTTCGACCCTACGCCCGTCGACGGCTGGCCCACCGACGAGGCCAAACTGGCCGAGTTCGGCCGCCGCGGCGTGCTGGCCCTGCTGTCCGACAGCACCAACGCCGATTCGCCCGGCTCGACGCCCTCGGAGCAGGTTCTCGACGAGGTCTTTGATCGCTTCATGACCCGGGCTCCCGGCCGACTGATCGTGGCCACCTTTTCCTCACTGATCTCGCGCGTGCAGCAGCTTATCAACGCCGCCGAGCGCCACGGCCGCAAGATCGCCGTCGCCGGCGTGAGCATGACCGAGAACATCGAGGTGGCCCGCAAGCTCGGCTACCTGCGGGTGCCAGACGGCATGCTGCTCGAGCCGAATCAGATCGACCGCCTGCCGCCGCGCCAGGTGGTGATCCTGGCCACCGGCTCGCAGGGCGAGCCTATGGCCGCCCTGAACAAGCTCTCCACCGACACCCATCGTTCGCTGCACATTCAGCGCGGCGACACGGTGGTGCTCTCTTCCCACATCATCCCCGGCAACGAAGAGCCGACCTACGGGGTGGTCAATCGCCTCTTCCAGCGCGGCGCCGACGTGCACCTGGGCGCCCGGGCCGGCGCGCACGTCTCTGGCCACGCCAGCCAGGAAGAACTCAAGCGCTTGATCGGCCTGCTGTCGCCGCGCTACTTTGTCCCGGTGCACGGTGAAATCCGCCACCTGGTGGCCCACGCCAGCCTCGCGGCCGAGATGGGCATCTCCCGTGAACGCATCATCACACTCGAGAACGGCCTGCCCCTGACCTTGAGTGAAGGGCGCGCCTCCCTCGGCAAGCGTGTCGCCGCTGGTGCTGTCTTTGTGGATGGCTCGCGCCTGGGCGAGGTGAGCCCCGAGGTGCTGCAGCAGCGCGACGGCCTGGCCCAGAGCGGCTTTGTGACCGCCGCGGCCCCGCTTGACCGCCGCACCGGCACCGTGCTCGGGCAGCCGCGTATCGTCACCAGCGGCTTTGTGCACGCTCCCGACTCGGAGCGTCTGCTGGCCCGGGCTCAGGACGTGGTGCGTGCCGCCGCCCTCAAAAAGCGCGGCGCCGCTATCGCTCATCTGGAAAAGCACGTCGAAGAGGCTCTGTCCGAGTTCTTCTTCCACGAGACGCGGCGCAGGCCGGTGGTCACGGTTGCGCTGCTGCCCGTGGAGCCAGCCGCCGGTGAAAGCCGCGCGGCCCAAGTCAGAACACAGCCCCGCTCAGGGCTCAACAGGAGGGGGTTCAGGCAGCGAGCGCCAGTCGCCGTTGGCGCTCGGTAAGGGAGGAAAATCATGGGCTTTAGCGTGGGCGACAAGGTAGTCCATCCGCGGTTTGGTGCTGGCAGTATCACCGCACTGCAGAACAAGAAGCATGCCGAGGGGACGACGCGCTACTATGTGATCGATGTGCCGGCTCAAAGACTGACCGTGCGGGTGCCGGTGCTCACCGCTGCCGCAGCCGGCCTGCGCTATGCCATGTCGCGCCTCGGCCCGGCCCGCGTACTGTCTATCCTGCGCGGCAGAGCCCACCCCCTGCCCGACAACTATCAGCACCGCCAGGAGCAGACGGCAGCCCGATTGAGAACCGGCCGGGTCACCCAACTGGTCCGCGTGGTGCGCGACCTCACCCATCACTCCCGTCGGGCCCGCCTGACGAACGTCGACTCGAACTATCTGCGCCAGGGAGTCGAGCTGCTGGCCGCCGAGATGGCCCTGGTCACAGGCCAGACCATCCCCGAGACCACCAAGATCATCGAGTCCGCCCTCGCCGCGAAACCCGCTGCCTGAGGACAGCTTGCCGCATCTCGCTGATAGTCCGGCTAGACGTCCAGCCCCTCTTCCTCACGCCGCTCGCTCGTCTCGAACAGCCGCGAGAGCAGCGCCCCAAAACTAAAGCCGCCGATGTGGGCCATATAGGCCACGCCGTCGCTGGCCGCCGTGGTTACGCTGCCCACCTCGCTCAGGAGCTGAGTGGCGAACCACACCCCCACCAGAACGAGCGCCGGTATCAGCGTGACCCGCACAAACCAGCCCAGAAACACCACCGTGCGGATCTGGTCGCGCGGGTAGGTGAGCAGGAATGCGCCCATCACCGCAGCGATGGCCCCACTCGCGCCCAGGTTGGGCACGGTCGACGTGGGATCCACCGCCACCTGCGCCAGCGTCGCCGCCAGCCCGCCCAGCAGGTAAAAGACCAGGTAGCGCAGCGGACCCATCACGTCCTCGATCTCGGGACCAAAGGCCCAGAAAAAGATCATGTTCCCGCCGATGTGCATCCAACCCTCGTGCATAAACATCGACGTGAGGATGGTGATCCAGTCGCGCCCGGCCACGATGCTGGCCGGCACCAGCGACCAGCGGTTGATGAAGGCGTCTCCGCCGACTAGCTCCAAGAGGAAAACTACCGCGTTGATGGCGATCAGCGCCACCGTAACCACCGGCCAGTTTATCGGCCGCCGACTGTCATCCTGCAGCGGAATCATAGGTCACCTCCAATGCCACCGTCACTCACTCTCCGCAATAGATGCGGTAGATACCGGACGAGTGCGTCAGGTAGATGTCACCCCACTCGGCGTTCACCGCCACCGCTGGCGTGTCGACGGGCAGGTTCCTGGCAAACCGGGTCAACTCCCCGCTGCTGGTAGCCCGGTAGAGCCACGAATCGGGACTGATGATCAGCCAGATCTGGCCCTGCTCATCCACGTGAATGTTGCTCACACCCCCGCCCGAGGTCTCCCGCAAGAGCTGCGCCACCACCTGGCTCGTGCCTGCGCTGAGGTCGATGCTGACCAGCCAGACCTAGTTCTGAGACCAATGGAAATCCGGTGTAACGATGGCATAGATCATGCCATCGGGAGCCACCGCCAGTCGCAGCTCGTTCGGATACTCAGTCGGGAAGCCAATCGAGTAGGATCCCACATAACCATCGGCATCGTAAGCCCGAGCGGTGGTTCTTGCCCACCGCCGGCAGGTATACCGTGGACGCCGCCAGTGCGTCCCCGGCAGGAGACTGCCCTGGCAACGGCGGGATCAACTCTCGCGAGAGAACCGGCTTGCCCGAAAGCGACAGTAGCAGGATCGAGATAAGGAGGGGCAGTGTTGGCGATGCTTTCGACTCTCTCAACTCAGCCTCCTTCGCCGCAGCGAAGTGTCGCCTACGTCGGGCAGTGGCTGTCGTTGCGCTGTGGGGCCATTATAGCCGGATTCTGCCCGGGGACCTCAACACCGGAGGCGGGAACCAGCGCCATTGGCTCTGACCATGGCGGAGGACGTCAGAGAGGCTCAGCCAGTCTTGCGGGGCTTGGTGACTCGCCCTTCCAGGGCGATGATCGCGGCCGCTCATCAGGTCCTCTGAGCCTGCACTGCTCCCGGACACGCCGCGGCCGCCTGACGGATCGCTCTGAGCAGTCGCCCTACAGGCCGACCAGTCCCCGCCTCAGCGCGGCCACGACGGCCTGAGTCCGGTCATTGGCCTGGAGTTTGGCGATCACCCGGCTGACATGATTGCGCACCGTGCCCTCGCTCAGATGCAGTCGTGCGCTGATCTCCTTATTGGCCAGGCCTTCCACCAGGAGGCGCAGCACCTCTTCCTCTCTCGGCGTGAGCGCCTCCGTTGCCGCGCCTGGATCGTCCACTGTCCCTTGCTTGCCTCCGGCGACGGCACCTCTCTCCTGGACTAACTCGGAAGGCCCATGATGGGCTGACTCGGCCAGGCGCTGGAACGCGCCCAGCACCTTGCGCGCCACCAGCGGGTCCAGCTGCGACTCGCCAATTACCACTCCGCGGATCGCCTGAATCAGGGTCTCGCGGCTTGCGTCCTTCAGCAGATAGCCCTCCGCTCCTGCTTTAATGCCCTCGAACACCAGATCATCCGTGTCGAACGTGGTCAAGATGATCACGTGCACCTGCGGCAGCTCCTGCCGGATGAGCCTGGTGGCCGGGATGCCCCCCAGCCGGGGCATTTTCAAGTCCATCAGCACCACGTCCGGCAGCAGCGCTCGCGTTCTGATCACCGCCTCGTCGCCGCTTGCCGCCTGGCCCACCACGACAATCCCTTCTTCATAGCGCAGGATGGTAGCCAGGCCCTGCCGCAGGATGTCCTGGTCGTCGACCAGCAAAACGCGGATGACTCCCCGGCTGCCTGATTCGCCCGCGCCATCCCGGCGCTCCCCTACCTCACCAGCGAGCACCATACCTCGGTCCCCCGTCCCGGCGCGCTGGATACCTCAAGCGTGGCGCCGATGATTGCTGCGCGCTCCCTCATCCCGGTGAGGCCAAAGTGCCCCCCATGCTTCGCCTCCGCATCAAACCCCAGCCCGTCGTCGACGATGCCCATGCGCAGCCCGGTCTTGGCCGAGTGAACATAGACCCGTACTCTGCTCGCCGCCGCATGCCTCTCAACGTTCAGTAGTGCCTCCTCGGCAATGCGGTAAAGGGTCCGTGATTCGTCCAGAGTCAGGTCCGGCTCTGTTCCGGTCACCTGCACCTCCGCCGCTAGACCCGTGCGTGCCTCGACCGCGGCCAGCAGCTCTCGCAGCGCGCCCTCCAGACCCATGGTGTCCAACGGATCACCTCGCAGCTCCTGGATTGCCTGGCGCGATTCATCCAGCCCGCGCCGTGCCAGGTCCACCAATCCCGCGACCGACTGCTCCGCCTCCACGGGGTCGTGCTTGAGCAGAGTGCGCAGCGCTTCGAGCTGAACTGCGATCGCCGCAAGTGAGTGCGCCAGTGTGTCGTGCAGGTCTCTGGCCAGCCGGTTGCGCTCACGGCTCACCGCAAGTTGCTCCACTGTCGCTGTGTGCCGGCGCAGTCCTTCATAGGCCGCTTCCAGCTCATCGTGCTGCCTCCGCTCCCGCTCCGCCAGCACCGAAACCAGAAACGGCACCGTGAACAGTAGGACCGCTGGCAGCGCCACACTCAGCACATAGGGCGGGGTGAACAGGCCGCCCCTCAAGGCCACCAGCCCCACCACCAGCAACAGCACCGTCGTCCAGGTGCTGCCTAGCAGCGCGCCTCTGCGCCCATAGCCCCAGGCCAGCAGCACCACCGGGATCAGCAGGAAGAATGACTGCATCGGCGCGAATTGACCCGCAGAAAGGTTGGTCGCGTGCGGCATCGCCATCCCCGACCAGAAAGTGGTCGCGTTATAGTACACGATGGCCGACTCAACGCTCTCCACCAGTACGTCCAACCCCAGCACCACGGCCAGGTGCCATCGTCCCAGCCGCCTCTCGACCCACGGCACAAACACCAGCAAGCCAACAGCCACCGTGGGTACTGCGCGGGGGAAGAACCAGGCCACGCCTCCGCCGACCAGCACCATCAGGGCCACAAAGGTCGCCAGCCCAAAGACCGCCTTGATCAGCAGGATCAGACGAAACACGCGCATGGCATCGCGCTGTGCCTCGGTTGGCCGTCCGACGCTGCTACTCATGCCGCAGCGCATCGATCGGGTTCAGCCGCGCAGCCGCAAGAGCGGGATAGGTGCCAAAGATCAGACCTATGCCGCAGGCCACGCCCGCCGCCAGAGCCACAACGCCAACCGATACCACCACCTTCAGTCCTGAGACCAGACCGGAAATCACCAAAGCCCCGACTTGGCCCAGCAAGATGCCAATGATGCCTCCCGAAAGGCTGAGCAGCACGGCCTCGAGCAGGAACTGGGCCAGTATGTTCTCGCTGGTCGCTCCCACCGATTTGCGAATGCCAATCTCCCTGGTGCGTTCTGTGACCGAAACGAGCATTATGTTCATGATCCCGATTCCTCCGACCAGCAAACTAATCCCGCCGATTGCCGCCAGAAAGACCGTCAACAGCGAGGTGATCTGATCGACCACATCAAGTATAGCCTGCTGCGTGCTGATCCTAAAGTCGTCTGCCGCGTCCGGGTCGAGACTGTGACGCTCTCGCAGCACCTCGCGGATCTGCTCCTCGGCCGACTGTGCAACTGTCCCATCCACCATGCTCGCATAGATCACCTGCACCGGATGCTCACCAGAAAGCGTTCGCTGGGTAAAGAACCGCGCCTGCGCGGTGGACAGGGGTATGAAGACGCTCGAGTCATCGGAGGTCAGGCCACCCTGCTCCTTCAGCACGCCCACCACCTCAAAGGCCACTCCGTCGATGGAGATGGACTGGCCCACCGGATAGTCGCCCTCGGCAAACAGGTCCGCATAGGCCTGCCCGCCCAGCACGGCCACACGCGCCGAGTCCGACTGGTCAGCCCGGGTCAGGAAACCACCCAGCACTGCCTCCAGGTTACGCACCACAGCATACTCGGCGCTAGTGCCCACTACCGTGAGGCTCTGGCCCTGGTCGCCAAAGCTCACCCGCAGCGCGCCTTGCGCCGCCGCCGCGACCGAGCGCAGGGCCGGCGCGTAGAGCGGATCGGCCAGCGAGTCGGCATCTTCCGCTGTAACGTAGGACAGGCGCGTGGCACTGTCGTCGCGGTACGCGGTGATATAAACCAGGTTCGAGCCGATGCTTTCGATTTGCCCGGTCACACTCGCCCGCACTCCCTGCCCTAGCGACAGCAGAGCAACCACTGCCGCCACCCCGATGATGATCCCCAGCATAGTCAGGATCGCGCGCATCTTGTTCGTTGCCAGACCCGATGCGGCAACGCGAAGACTCTCCAACAAGCTCATTTCAGTTCATCCTTCTCGATCAGGCCATCCCGCAGCCGCACGATTCGCTGACTGTGCGCCGCGATGTCCGGATCGTGAGTGACAAAGACGATGGTGATGCCTTGCTCGTTGAGCCGCTCAAAGATGCCCAGCACCTCTTCACCGGCTCTCGAGTCCAGGTTTCCTGTTGGCTCGTCAGCCAGGATCACGCTCGGGTTGTTCACCAGCGCGCGGGCGATGGCCACTCGCTGCTGCTGGCCCCCGGAGAGCTGGTCCGGCCTGTGGCTGGTTCGGTCGCCTAGCCCCACCGCCTCCAGCGCCCGGCGTGCTCGGTCGCTGCGCTCTCTCTGGCCGACGCCGGCATACAGCAGCGGTAGCTCGACCTGACGCAGCGCAGTGGTCCGCGGCAGCAAGTTGAACATCTGAAACACGAATCCGAGCTTGCGGCTGCGAGTGTGCGCGAGCTGCTTCTGACTCAGCGTGCCCACATCACGGCCGTTCAGACGATAGGTGCCGCTGGTGGGGGTATCCAGACACCCGAGCACGTTCATCAGCGTCGACTTGCCCGATCCCGACGCGCCCATGATGCTCAGGAATTGACCGTCTGGCACCGCCATCGACACACCACGCAGCGCGTGCACGTCCACTTCACCCATACGATACACCTTGGTGACGTTCTCCAACTCGATCATTGTGATCCAGCCCTTCCAGCGCCGCCACCAAACAGGCCCATTCCTCCCGATTCCTTTGCGGCGACCACCACCTGCGGCAGCACCAGGCGGTCTCCTTCGGCAAGGCCGGACAGAATCTGGGTATGAGAGCTGCTGCGCAGTCCGATTCGCACTTCTACGGTTTCCGTGGCGCCCCCGGGCAAGAGCCGATTGACATGGTAGCGCCCCGCTTCGCGATCTACCGTGATGGCCCGATTGGGCGCCAATAGCGCTTGCTCAACGCTTTCGGTCACAATGGACGCCTCGCTCGTCATCCCCAGGCGCACTGGCACTGTCCCGGCAGAGAACGTTATCTCCGCTGCAAAGGCCTGCGCCCCGCCCGCGGCAGTGGCCGAAGGAGCCACCATGGTGAGCGCACCTTCCAGTGTCTGCCCTTTGAGCGCCGTGAAGCGCAGATGCGCCGGCTGCCCCACCGCAAGACCCGGCACGTCTACCTCGTCTACCTTGATCTCGACCACCAGGGTACCGGTCTGCGCTACCACCACCGCCGGCGACCCCGGACTGGCCCGCCCGCCCCGGTCCACATTCACTGTGATCACCACACCGTCAAAAGGCGCTGCCAGAGTGGCTTGCTCCAGGGCCGCCTGCGCTTCCGACAGTGAAACCTGCGCCTGCACCAGCGAGGCCTGAGCGATGGCCACGTCATCTGGGTCAGGTCGCGCCTCGAGCTGCGCCACCTTCAGCCGGGCTTGCGCCACCTGAGACTGCGACGCCGCCGTTTCGCTGGCCGTCGGATGGCCCTTGGCCGCCTCAAAGACAGCCAGGGCACGCTCATACTCGATGGTCGCCTTCTGCAGGTTGATCGACTGTGGCAGCATCCCGATGTTGGGCATGCTCTTGACTGCATCATAGGCCGCCTGTGCCTGCTGCACTGCCGCCTCGGCGTTCTGCAGCGACGCCTTCGCCGATGCCAGGTCGGCCTGGCTCGGTCCGTTCATCAGACTCAAGTGCGACGCTTCTGCGCTGGCCAGCGCCGCCCTTGCTGCCGCCATCTCCTCCGCCGAGGCCGGATCCTGCGCCTGGCGTAGCCGCGCCTCCGCGGAGGCAACGCCAGCGCTCGCCTGCCGTACCCTCAGCTCGAGGGGCGCCTTGTCCAGCACTGCCAGCACCTCGCCTGCCTGGACCAGTTGACCCGGGCTGACTGCCACCTCCAGGATGCGACCGCTTGACTCGAACGCCAGCGCCATCTGCCTGGAAGCAGCAACGTTGCCAGTAGCGGTCACGACCTGCTCGATCCTTCCGAGATCGACCGTGGCTGTCGTCTCCCCACCGGACGCCGGCACTGTGGCCTGGCCGCTTCCACCTGACGAGCCAGCCGTGCTGGCACACCCTGCCCCTACCACCAGTAGGACCGCCAGTATCGCGCCTGTCTTCACTATCTTGCTTCTCATCTTTGTCTCCCTCTTCACGCCGCATATGCCTCGCACAGGGCGGCGGTGATTCAATGCGCCTCATCCTACAGGATTCCCGCCGCCGCTGCCAGTGTCATCTGTCAGCACTGCACGGTGACATTCGTCATGGTGCGAGCGGGCGTCGGGACGTATTGGCTGAGAGGGAACGCTGTGTCAGCCGGGCGCAGTCGCTACGTTCAGGTCAAAAGGACAAAAAAGCCAGTACTGGGAGTTACTCAGCGGGGAAATGCTGCGGATCGTCTGAATGTACTTTAGGATGCGGCTCCGTGTCAGCCGGGACCGCGCCGTGCACGGACGGTCAGCTCGAGGGAAGCGGCGCTGTCTCTATCTGGGTGTGCCCGGTCCTGGATTCTTGAATCGCCCTTCCAGGGCGATGAGCGCGGGCGTTCATCAGGTCTTCCGAGACTGCACCGCTCCCGGACACGCCGCGGCCGCCTGACGAATCGCTCTGAGCAGTCGGCTGGCCACATGCTGATACTGCAGCCCCTCGCCGGCTTCCCTCCCCCGCAGCAGCTCCTTGACCAGCGCTTCCGCGGTGATGACGATGCGCTTCTTGAGCTGGAACGACCCGGGCGTATCCAGCACCAACTGGCGCAGCCTCTCCGGCGTAACCGACGCTGCCAGCTCTTCCAGCTCTGGCTCGGTCATGCGTGCCCTCCCTTGCCCGTTCCGTGAGCTCTCCCCTCCAGGGAGATATAGTCCGGCATTCATCAGCCATCCGTTTCGACAAAGGTCATGCCCGGAATCTGGGCCACCGCCGCGATCACCGCGCGGCGCAGCCGTACCTCCACCGGCGACCTCTCCGTGGCCTCGCTCAGCGGCAATCCCTCGGTCAGCCGCGCCAGAATCTCGAACAAGGGCACCGTGCCACGGTTCACCTCTGGCTGCTCCGGTTCCAGCTCCAGCACCCACTGCCGAACCCGCTCCGGGGTGACACCCGCCACCAACCGATCCAGCTCGCTCTGCTCCATGCCGCACCTCGCACCGAATTCCGGCCAACGGCCGGAAGCTACACCGTTCAGTGGCCGTGAAAGCCCACCGTCACCGACCCGTTCTGGCGCACCGTGGGCACGCTCCTCTGCCCGCCGTTGAGCTCGAGCATGATGCGCAGCCGGTCGCGGTCCGCCTCGACATCATACTCCACAAAGGGCGTCTTGTCGTGCTGCAGCTTGCGCCGCAGGGCCCGCGTGTAGGGGCAGTCCGCCTTGCTGTAGACCTCCACCTCGGCCGCCGGCTCCGGCACGCCCGTGGCTGCCTCCTCCTGCTGCGGTGCGTCACACGACTCGCAGGCGCAGGCTCGTGGTGCAGGTGCCACCCGGGCATACTCTTTGAGCAGCGCTGCCTTGAACAGCACCCGCTCGGCCGCGCTCAGGGGCCGCACCGGCCTGACGCGCTCGGCCAACATCTGCGCCACCATCTCGTTGGCCGGCATACCCATCGCCTGGAACTCGAGCAGCGTCTCCTTGAGCCTGGTTACCGCTACCTTCTCGCCGTTTTCCAGCCGCAGCTCTTGCTCGCAGCCGCAGGAACACCGTGTCTGACTCATCGCCGCGCTCCCCTACAGCCAGCTCCGGTTGGGATAGCTCCACGGGCAAGCCGCGATGCAGTTGGAGCAGTCGATGCCCTTGTTCGACACCCAGAACAGGTAGCACTTGGCCACGTTGATGTGCCAGCGCTTGATGCCCGGCCGGTTCGACATGGAGGTCCTTTCGAGGCTCCTCTCGCCGCGCGGGATGGCCTGCGACGGGCATACGTGTGCACAGTGTAGGCACGTCTCGCAGAACTTTTGTATTCCAAAGTCGATCGGCTTGTCCGCCTCCAGCGGCAGGTCGGTGAACACCTTGCAGATCCTCTGCCGCGCACCAAACTCGGGCGTCAGCAGCAGGCCCAGCCGCCCCAGCTCGCCCAGACCGGCATCGATGGCCAGAGGAATGTTCTGCGCCGTGTCGTTGCCCGACGGCACGGCGGGATAGCCCAGCCCGCGAATGTAACGGGCCAGTTTGGAGGTGACCTCGGCCATCTTGGAATAGATGGTCGACGTGGCAGCGCTCGACTCATACCCCGGCGACCGACGGATGGCGCTGAAATCCATCTCCAGGGCCATCACGATGGCGTACTTGAGCGGCATCTCCAGCCGGCCATAGGCCAGGGTCTCGCGGTCGAAATAGTGCGAATAGATCCACACCGGCTTGACCGGCGTGATGCCCACGAGGTCGGCTCCGTACAGACGCGCCACCTGCTTGATGCGCTGGCTCATCTCCGCGCGGTCTTTGACCGGCACCTGCCGCGCCGCCACTGGCTCGTCCCAGGAATAGATCCCCTTCGAGCCCTGCAGGTGCCCCGAATAGCCGCCATAATGGCCGACGTTATAATTGCCTGCCGTCTCATCGGTGTAGATGCCGCCGTCAACCAGTGCTCTGCCCTGTTGCATCTCGTCCTCAGTGATATTCCACAGGCGTGGTGTCACCTGCGAGATTAGCGCCTGATACTCTGTGTCCCACTTGGCCCGCGAAAAAACGTGGTTGCGCTGGTCAAACCGCTCCAGCTTGTCCGTCAGATAGGGCGTGTAGGTGGGCACGTCCACCCGGTGCGCCGTGGGCATCTTGGCCGCGTGACCGGTCAGGATGTGCTGCATCAGCTCGTCCTGCGTGGCAAAACGCTGCAGACAGGCGGGGCACGACCAGATCATCGCCCGGGAGAACCACGGCGTTGCCGTCGGCACGAGCTGCTCGTTGCCGGGCGGCGGCGCGTACGTCGCGATAGGCGTGTAACCCGGGTTGCCCAGATGGATCTCGTGGGTGGGGCAAAAATCGTCGTTGACCTCGAACCACGTGGGTGTCGGCGTGGGGCCCGGCGTTGGTGGCGGACCCGCCGTCGCCGATGGCGTGGGAGCGGTCGTGGTGGGCCCGCCGGCGACCTCCGGCGAGTAAGTGCACCCGGCCAGGGCCTCCGCCGCCCCCAGCGACAGCCCCAGCACCGTGGCCGCGCGGATGAACCCGCGCCGTGAGAGCCTGCTTTCCTGCAACTGCTTGATCAGATGTTGAATTCGCGCCGCCTCTTTCACTGTGGCCCAGTTCCTCCTGAGTCTTTGTTCGCCGGGGCTGCCCCGGCCATCCTGGCCGGCCCTCCGTTGGGCCGCTTGGCGCGGCATCTGGGGCAGGGGCAGTCTGGCACCGCCGACGACCGACCTGCCTCCGGCCCGCCATCGCCGTCTGCCACTGCCGCCGCCCGCCGCGCCTCGTGCAGCAACCGCACCACGCGCGGGTTCGCCAGCCGATAGTACACAAACAGGCCGTCGCGTGTATCGCGAATCAGTCCGGCGTTCCTCAGACGCGCCAGTTGCTGAGAGACATAGGCCTGCCTCTGCCCGAGCAGCGTGCAGAGGTGACACACACAGGCCTCGTTCTCGGCCAGCACTTCCAGCACGCGCAGCCGCACCGGATGCGCCAGCGCCGCAAACAACTGCGCCTGCCGCTGACAGTCAGTGGCCTTCATTGCACTTCGCCGCCCAGCATCATGGCGCTCGCCCTCCAGGACAATATGCAATGCAACGAATATAGCTTACTCACTCCGCTTTGTCCTGTCAAATCAGCGTCGGACCCGGAGAGTGTGGAAAAAGCGGGCGAGAGATGGGAGCACCCTGGTGCCTGTGCCTGGTAGTGCCAAGACTCCGGGCAACTACAGACCTCGATAGGTTCGTAGTACAGGCTTTAGCCTGTCCCCACCCACTGACGCGATGAGACCGTCCGGAAGGGGAGCGCTAAAGCGCAACTACGAACCTGTCGTTCGCGCTCCCTGGGCAGTTATTCCACACTCTCGGA
>MWCV01000043.1 GCA_002070215.1 Chloroflexi bacterium ADurb.Bin180
CCATTCGTGCGGGTCGGAACTTACCCGACAAGGAATTTCGCTACCTTAGGACCGTTATAGTTACGGCCGCCGTTCACCGGGGCTTCAGTTCTCAGCTTTGCTTGCGCTAACCGATCCCTTTAACCTTCCGGCACTGGGCAGGCGTCAGCCCCTATACATCAGCTTACGCTTTTGCAGAGACCTGTGTTTTTGTTAAACAGTCAGTAGGGCCCTTTCACTGCGGCCACCCCGGGCTTTGCCTAAGCTAACCCAGGAAGGCACTCCTTCTCCCGAAGTTACGGAGTCATTTTGCTTAGTTCCTTAACGAGGATTCTCCCGAACGCCTTGGTATACTCTACCCACCCACCTGTGTCGGTTTGCGGTACGGACACCCAAGGATCAACGCACAGAGGCTTTTCTTGGCAGATTGGCTAGGCCACTTGTGGCCCGAAGGCACCGCCATCACCCTTCAGGATCAGGGAGCGGATTTGCCTACCCCCCTCACTTCCCTAGTGGTTTAGCACCCGAATCCAACACCGGGCTGGCTTACCATTCTGCGTCACCCCATAGCTCACCTTAGGTGGTACGGGAATATTAACCCGTTGTCCATCGCCTACGGCTTTAGCCCTCGGCTTAGGACCGACTAACCCTACGCGGACGAACCTTCCGTAGGAAACCTTAGGTTTACGGCGAACATGATTCTCACATGTTGATCGCTACTCATCCCGGCATTCTCACTTCTGCACACTCCACCGGTCCTTACGATCCGGCTTCTGCGCGTGCAGAACGCTCCCCTACCACTCTAGTCAAAGACTAGAGTCCGCGGCTTCGGCGTTAGGCTTGAGCCCCGTATATCGTCGGCGCAAGGTCACTCGACCAGTGAGCTATTACGCACTCTTTGAAGGGTGGCTGCTTCTAAGCCAACCTCCTGGCTGTCTGAGCGACCTCACATCCTTTCCCACTTAGCCTAAACTCAGGGGCCTTAGCCGGCGGTCTGGGTTGTTTTCCTCTCGACGACGGAAGTCATCTCTCGCCGTCCGACTCCCAAGGTGTTAAGTAACGGCATTCGGAGTTTGGTTTGGTTTGGTAAGCTCTACGCCCCCTAGCCAATCCAGTGCTCTACCTCCGTTACTGAAGCCTTGAGGCTAGCCCTAAAGCTATTTCGGGGAGAACCAGCTATCTCCAGGTTCGTTTGGCATTTCACCCCTACCCACAGCTCATCTCTCAATTTTGCGACATTGAAGAGTTCGGTCCTCCACGAAGCATTACCTTCGTTTCAACCTGGCCATGGGTAGCTCACCTGGCTTCGGGTCCAATCCTTGCGACTAGACGCCCTATTAAGACTCGCTTTCGCTACGGCTCCGGGTATTAATCCCTTAACCTCGCCACAAAGATTGACTCGCCGGGTCATTCTCCAAAAGGCACGCGGTCAGGCAGTACACGTCCGAAGACGTGCCATTGCCCTCCCACTGTTTGTAAGCATACGGTTTCAGGTTCTATTTCACTCCGGTCACCCCGGTTCTTTTCACCTTTCCCTCACGGTACTGGTACACTATCGGTCGTCAAGAGTATTTAGCCTTGGGAGGTGGGCCTCCCTGCTTCCCGCAGGATTAGCGTGCCCCGCGGTACTCAAGGTCATCGGCGAAAGTCTGTTCTCTTTAACCTACGGGGCTATCACCCTCTATGACGGACCTTTCCAGAGTCCTTCGGCTAGAGATCAGATTGGTAACTTTCTTGGCTCCCTGCAGGGAGCCGGCCGAGCCTTACTACCCCTGTCATGCAACGACTGCAGTCTTGGCACATGACAGGTTTGGGCTACTCCCCTTTCGCTCGCCACTACTCAGGGAATGATTTCTCTTCCTGGAGGTACTGAGATGTTTCAGTTCCCTCCGTGCCCTCCGACAGCCTATGTATTTAGCTGACGGTACCCAGGTATTGCCTGGGTAGGTTGCCCCATTCGGGTATCCCCGGTTAAACGCCTGCTGACGGCTCACCGAGGCTTATCGCAGTCAACTACGCCCTTCATCGGCTCTTGACGCCTGGGCATCCACCGTACGCTCTTAGTAGCTTAATCCACATGTTCGGCAATTTTGAAGTATCACATTCTGTTCAATTGTTAAGGTGCTACTCTAGCGATCCGCTGCTAGCCTCTGCCGGGCCCCTCCGGGCTCTCCAGAGGCCAGAAGCTGATCTCGAGGGACAAAAAAAGCGGCCTGGCATACCGGGCCGCTGTGACGACCGATATCACCACTCTCGCCGCTATTCAGCTCCCTCAACACACGAAAGTCTCAAGCCGGGTCTTGCCTCCGCTTACTTATCGCTTGGCCAGTGTATCATAACGCGGCCGATTTGTCAAATGCTGCCCTTGCCCTCAGATGGAGATGAGGGGATTCGAACCCCTGACCTCCTCCGTGCAAGGGAGGCGCTCTCCCAATTGAGCTACATCCCCGTACAGGTGTGGGCCATTCTGGACTTGAACCAGAGACCTTTCCCTTATCAGAGGAATGCTCTAGCCGACTGAGCTAATGGCCCAGCAGAAAACACCTTAACAACTAAGGAGTGATAGGAAGTCCGCGCACACTCGGGGCGAGGCACTTCACTTGCGTGAAGTGATTAACCTTGGAGCTACCAAAACGAACCTTGGTCCGTTTGGGCATTCTCCCTAGAAAGGAGGTGATCCAGCCGCAGCTTCCGCTACAGCTACCTTGTTACGACTTCGTCCCAGTCACCGACCCCACCTTCAGCGGCTGCCTCCTTGCGGTTGGCTCACCGATTTCAGGTGTTGCCAGCTTCCATGACGTGACGGGCGGTGTGTACAAGGCCCGGGAACGTATTCACCGCAGTATAGCTGACCTGCGGTTACTAGCAACTCCGGCTTCATGAAGGCGAGTTGCAGCCTTCAATCCGAACTGAGACCGGCTTTGTGAGATTGGCTCCGCCTCACGGCTTGGCTACCCTCTGTACCGGCCATTGTAGCGTGTGTGTCGCCCTGGATATAAAGGCCATGCTGACTTGACGTCATCCCCGCCTTCCTCCGGGTGTATCCCGGCGGTCTCGCTAGAGAGTTGTAACTAGCGACAAGGGTTGCGCTCGTTGCGGGACTTAACCCAACACCTCACGGCACGAGCTGACGACAGCCATGCAGCACCTGTGCTAGCTCCCCGAGGGGTCGTTCCGCTTTCGCTTCACTACCACTAGCATGTCAAACCCAGGTAAGGTTCTTCGTGTTGCATCGAATTAAACCACACGCTCCGCTGCTTGTGCGGGCCCCCGTCAATTCCTTTGAGTTTTAGCCTTGCGGCCGTACTCCCCAGGCGGGATACTTAACGCGTTAGCTTCGGCACTGATGGGGTTAATACCACCAACACCTAGTATCCATCGTTTACAGCTAGGACTACCGGGGTATCTAATCCCGTTCGCTCCCCTAGCTTTCGCGTATCAGCGTCAGGGGCAGCCCAGGAAGCCGCTTTCGCCACAGGTGTTCCTCCCGATATCTACGCATTCCACCGCTACACCGGGAATTCCACTTCCCTCTTCTGCCCTCAAGTGCCCCAGTTTTGAATGGCCCCTCCCAGTTAGGCCAGGAGATTTCACATCCAACTTGAAGCACCGCCTACACGCGCTTTACGCCCAATAAATCCGGATAACGCTAGTCTCCTACGTTTTACCGCGGCTGCTGGCACGTAGTTAGCCGAGACTTATTCCTAGAGTACTGTCCTTCCTCTTCCTCTAGAAAAGGGCTTTACGATCCGAAGACCTTCATCGCCCACGCGGCGTTGCTGCGTCAAGCTTTCGCTCATTGCGCAATATTCCTCACTGCTGCCTCCCGTAGGAGTTTGGCCCGTGTCTCAGTGCCAATGTGGCTGATCGTCCTCTCAGACCAGCTACCCGTCCTCGCCTTGGTAGGCCATTACCCTACCAACTAGCTGATGGGCCGCGGGCCCCTCCCAAAGCGGATTACTCCTTCAGTCCGACAACCGAATGCCGGACCACATGCGGTATTAGCCATCCTTTCGGATAGTTATCCCCCACTTTAGGGCAGGTCACCCACGTGTTACTCACCCGTTCGCCACTGACCGACTAATAGCCTCTACTTGTCTTCCACGGCTCCCGCGATTTCTCGCAATCACCGTTTCCGGCAAGCTTTAGCTAGGCGCCAGTCCGTTCGACTTGCATGTGTTAAGCACGCCGCCAGCGTTCATCCTGAGCCAGGATCAAACCCTCCGTACAGTCTCTGTGGCTATTGCCACTTGTGAACTGACATCGGGCCCCAAGACGTTCGCGTGACTATCCTATCACTCTTCAGTTGTTAAGGTGCCCCCTAGCGAGTCGCGACTATACCACAGAACCTCTGTGTTGTCAAATCCCGCTCGGCATCAAAAAACCGACGCTCAACCTAATGACGTCGGCTCGGCGAAGGCCATTGCCGCGTTCTCTTGCGCTCTGACTTCCGCCCTCTGTTGTCTGATCGTTTCGCCCTGGGGCGAACGAGATCATTCCGTACTGCAGAGGCTACTATAGCACATCTGTAAAGAAATGTCAAATTGAGCCAGGTGGCCCCAAGCGTTGACTCGGCAGGGCTTCTATGATAACCTAGCTCACATGAGCAAGAGCAGGCTGGTCTGGCTTGTCTTGATCTCGTTGCTCGCCCTGGTGCTGCGCTGGCGTGCCGCATTGCTTCTGCCCGTCGATTACGCCGAACCCGCCATCACCTCCACTGCAGCCGGCTACGCCTCCCTGCTTTCCCAGCGCGACCTACCCGGCCTGCTTTCCGCGCCCGATACGGCGGGCGGCCCTTCCCTCGTCAAGCTCCTCTATGCAGCCGCCTATGCGCTGCGCGGCACAACATCGGCCGATCTCGCCCCGGCCAGGGCAGTCTCAGTTTGCTTTGGCACGCTGCAGGTCGCGCTCCCGGCATGGCTCAACCCCCTGGCGGGGTTCTTGCTGGCCGTTCACACCCTGGCTATCAAGTACACCGCACAGGCCTATCTGGAAGCGGTCCCGGGGTTCTGGGCGCTTCTGGCGGTTCTCGCCGCCGGCCGAATCACCGGTCCAGGAGATACGACCGGCCGCCATGGCCTCCTCTCGGCTCTGGCCGCCGGTGCTGCCGCTGCCTCCAATTACCGCTACGTGCTCCCGATCGTCTCGGTTTTCCTGGTCCTGGCCACGCTCAAACGACAGCGCCCGTGGCCGCTCATCTTCTGGGCCTGCCTGGCCGCACTGACCTTCTGGCTGCTGAATCTGCAGCTCTGGGCCAATCCGCTCGGCTCGCTTCGCGCCGCGCTGGGCAGCGGAACGTACTGGCGCTCTGGCACCTTCGCCGCCTGGTACGCTCAGCTCTTGTTTCTCTGGCGGCCGGTGCCCTGGCACCCCGGGGTATTCTTGTTCCGTCTGGACACGGCGATCTGTCTGTTTTCCCTGCTGGGCCTGCCCCTCGTGCGGCGCCGGTCGCCTGCGGCGGCTGTTTGGATGGCCCTCGGTATCGCCTGGCTGATCCTCTGGCCGTCGCCCTGGCCCGAGCAAGCCGTAGTAGTGACCGTGCCTCTGTGCCTCGCTGCGGGCCTGGCGGTAACGCAGTTGGCGCAATGGCTCACTGCACGGGTTCCACTCGTGGGAGCCTTGCGGCCCTTTGTGCCTGACGAAGGGGTGACCCTGGCTCTCGGCTTGATGGCTCTCGGCCTGCTGGTGCTGGGCACCTACCTGCAGTCGCAGTACGAGAAGGAGATGTTGAGCTGGACCTACATCAGCACCGCATCGTCCGCTCTGCCAAGCAACACCGTACGAGCGCTGGCCCGGGATGCGGAGGGACATGTCTGGGCGGGCACAGAGGCCGGCGCCAGCCGATTCGACAACGGCACCTGGACCACCTTTGACACGACGAATTCGTCTCTGCCTCACAACCTGGTGCGGGCCATCGCCACCGAGCCCTCGGGCCGTGTCTGGTTCGGAACGGACCGAGGGCTGGCCCTTCTCTACGGGCAAGAATGGAGCAGCCTTTCTCTCCCGGCCCCATATGAGGATGATACGATTCTGTGTATGGCGACACTGCCGGCCAGACTCGACGCAGACCCTGCGCCCGGGCCACTCTGGGTCGGCACCAACGAGGGTGCTCTCTACTACGACGGCACCTCCTGGACGGTCTACACGCCGGACAATTCCGGCCTAACTGGCGCCACGGTGCTCACGATCGTGCCAGATTCGTCCGGACGCGTCTGGTTTGGCACCTGGGGCGGTCTATCGCTTCTCGACGGCACTACCTGGACGACCTATACCAGCGCCAACTCGGGCCTGATCTACGACACGGTCTCTGCCGTTGTTCTTGACGCGCAGGGCCGCGTCTGGTGCGGCACCCTGGCTGGCATCTCCGTGCTCGACCATGGCTCCTGGCGCAGCTATACCCTGGCCAACTCGGCCTTGCGCTTTAACACTGCAACCAGGCTGGCGATTGACACTCGGGGCAACGTGTGGATGGGCGGCGATCTGCCTGTTGGCCCGATGGGTGCGGCGGCAGCCTTCGACGGCGAAAAGTGGACCGACTATAGCCAGTTCTTCACCGGGCCGCACCCGGCGCCGGTCAGGGCCATCCTCACCGAACCCGGTGGAACCGTATGGTTCGGCACTCTGCTCGAGGGGATCGTCGTGTACGACCCGGCGGCGGCAGAGCGCACCAGCACTGTGCCTGTCTCGAACCACTAGGTCGCTTCAGAAGTCAATGCCGATGGACTCGTACTTACAAAGTGTCCTCAACGCTTCTCCTGAACGCTGGCCCCTGCGCCTGGCGGTGTTTGACCTGGACGGCACCATCAAGGAGGCCTCGAGTCCCTGGATGTACCTCCACCGCGCCCTGGGAACCCAGGCCCAGGCAGAGGAATACCGTCTCCGGTTCCAACGAGGAGAGATTAGCTATCTGGACTGGGCCCGGCTAGATAGCGCGCTGTGGAAGGGCGTGCCATTGTCTCACGTCCAAGACATTTTCCGCGACAGCCCCTATCGCCGCGGGGTGCGTGATCTCTTTGCTTTCCTGCACTGCTGGCGCGTCGCCTGCGCGGTCGTGAGCACCGGCCTCACCGTGCAGGCAGAACAGGTGGCGGCTGACCTTGGTGTGTGGCGCACCGTGGCCAACGAGCTCGAGGTCCAGGAGGGTCTGCTGACTGGCCGCGCGATCGTGCATGTTATGGAGGACACCAAAGGCCAGATTATGTCCGCCCTGCGCCAGGAAGCGGGGGCCAGGCCCGAGGAGTGCCTGGCTGTCGGCGACGGCACAGCCGATATCGACCTGTTTGCTCAGGCGGGGCTGGCGGTTGCCGTGTGTCCGCGGAGCGACAACGTGCGCAACGCCGCGCACCACGTCATCGAAGACGGCGACCTGAGTGCTATTATCCCGCTAATCGAGGGGCATTTCTGGTCGCCCGATGGATAGAGTCTCCAGGCAGCCGAACGGAAGACACGCGCTCTCCGAAGAGCAGCTCGCCTTGCTCGCGCTGCTCTCGACTCTGATTGCGTCCAGCCGGCCAGATACCGACGCAAGCCCGTCTTCCCTTGTAGCGAGGCCAGCGCGTCAACGGTAACGCCGCCAACTCTGGCGATGCGAGAAGGCCTTTGTCCTGCCAGCCTAGGCTGCTCCGCGGCCCTGCCCGGGCTTCCATCTCCACATCGCGACTGCCGCGATCAGGGCCAGCAGTCCGCCAAAGTAGAAGGGCGCCGACGGGCCAAACCCGTGAAACCCGCTGCCAGGAATGCCGCTCCAGAGCAGGCCAGCGATGAGAGAGGCGGGCAGGTCAAGAAAACCCAACACGGCGTTGTAGGTTCCATAGGCCGTCCCGCGTACCTCTTCCGGCACGATGTCCGCGATCATGGCCTTGGCCGTGCCATAGCTCAGCCCGTAGTAGAATCCATAGAGCACGTATAGTACCCAGACCTGCCAGCCGGTGTGTGCCAGGGCAAACCCCAGATAGATCATCGCATAGACCAGCCACCCGCCGATGACCAGTTTGCGCCGTCCAATCCGGTCTGATAGCGATCCGGCCGGGGCAGAGACGAGTGCGTACACCAGGTTAAAGCTCACCAACATGCCCAGCACACCCAGCACGCTCAGCCCTCTCTCCTGGGCCCTCAGCACCAGGAACGCGTCGGACGAGTTGCCCACATCAAAGATCCCGACAATGACCATAAAGACCATAAAGCGTCCACCCAGGCTGCGGAAGGCGAACCGGGGGGCTGCTTGTTGCGAACCGACCGGAACATCCTGTGCCCCTGCTGCCAGCGACAGAACCGCCAGCACCGCTGGCACCAGACTCACCAGCACCAGCGCCCGAAAGGTCGACGCAGTGAGCCCAACCTGACCCCTCTGCGTGTACCAGACCACGGCAAAGGCAATCAGCAGACCAACCATGGCCCCCGCGGTATCAGCAGCGCGTTGTACGCCAAAGGCCAGCCCACGGTTCTTGGAGTCGACCGAATCCGCAATCAGTGCATCTCGCGGCGCGGTGCGAATACCCTTGCCAAAGCGATCCGCCCAGCGCACCCCGGCCACGGCCCACCAGGAATCGGCCCAGAAGAACAGCGGCTTGACCAGTGCTGAAAGGCCATAACCGGCCACAGCCAGCCACTTGCGCTGCCGCAGCCGGTCCGATAACCAGCCCGAGAATACCTTGAGCAGGCTGGCCGTGGCCTCGGCAACGCCTTCGATCAACCCGATGATGCTCGTCGTCACGCCGAGCACGTTGGCCAGGAACAGCGGCAGGACGTTGGTCACCATCTCGCTCGACACGTCCATCATAAAGCTGGTCAGGCTGGTAGCCCACACGTTGCGGTGCAGCCCGCGCCATCCGCTCTGTTTTCGCTGTTCTCCAGTGTCGCTCATCTGTTCTCCCATCCGCCACAGGGTTGCGCCAGCGAGCAGTCGTCCTGCCCCTGGCGGCTGAGCTAACTTACGCCCAAAATCGCCTTTCGTCAAGGGTTCACCGACCGTATAATAGTACGCCGATCACGTCACTGTCAGGAGCATCGCATGTACACTCAGACCCTGGCTTACGGCCGCAGCATGCAGAGTGTTGCCATCCACTCCGACCGTGTCACGCCGATCCTCGAACGGCAGTGTGCCCCTGTCCAGGACAGCGAGGATGCCATCCTTCGTCGCGCGCTGGAGAACCCCTGCGGAATGGCGCGGCTGTCCAGCGTGGTAGCACCCCGACAAAAGGTCGCCATCGTGGTCAGCGACATCACGCGCCCCTGCCCCACCAGCCGCATTCTGCCCTTTCTGCTGGCCGAGCTCGAGGCGGCCGGGGTGACCATCCGCGACCAGAAGATTGTCTTCGCCCTGGGCAGCCATCGCTGCCACAGCCTCCCGGAAAAGATGTCGCTGGTCAGCCCCGCCATCTACGACCGCCTGTGTTGCGAGGACACCGGCAACGGGTCTTTTGTCCACCTCGGCCGCACCAGCCGCGGCACTCCCGTCGAGATTTACGAGCCCGTGGCTGAAGCGGACTGGCGCATCTGTGTCGGCAATATCGAGCATCATTACTTTGCCGGCTACACCGGGGGAGCCAAAGCACTCCTGCCAGGCGTTTCCAGCGCCGAGTCTGTCCGCTGCAATCACTCCTGGATGGTCCACGCAAACGCCACCGCCGGCCGAATCGAGGGCAACCCCGTGCGCGAGGACATTGAGGAGGCAGCAGCCTTTCTGGGCCCAAGCTTTCTGCTCAACGTGGTGCTCGACGGCAACAAGCGCATCGTGGATGCCGTAGCCGGCGACCTGACTCTGGCTCACCGCCAGGGCTGCCGCACCGTGGACGAACTCTGCCGCGTTCCGCTCGAGCGAGCCTACGACGTCGTCCTGGCCAGTGCGGGAGGGACGCCCAAGGACATCAACCTCTATCAGGCGCACAAGGCACTGGAGAACGCCGCCCGCGCGGTGCGCGACGGTGGCATCCTGATCCTGGTAGCAGAGTGCACCGAAGGTCTGGGCCACTCTGTCTTTGCCGACTGGATGACTTCGGGGGCCGCGCCAGACGAGATTCTGGCGCGTATCCAGGAGCATTTCCTGCTGGGCGGCCACAAGGCCGCCGCCATTGCCAAGGTGCTCCGGCGCGGTGTGCGGGTCTATCTCGCTTCGGGTATGGCACCAGAACTGGTCAAGAGCATGGGCTTGATGCCGTTCGCCTCGGCGCAGGATGCCGTTGACGCAGCCCAAAGGGCGGAGGGCCCGTCAGCGGACTGGGCGGTGATGCCCCACGCTGGATCGACGGTGCCCTTTCTGATGGTCTGAGCGTTATCCCTCGCGCTCGAGGATGGTGGCGATCCCCAGGCCGCCGCCGCAGCACATCGTCTGCAGGCCGTATCGCCCGCCCGTGCGCTCCAGGGCATGCACCAGTGTCACCATCAGGCGCGCCCCGGTTGCCCCAAGGGGGTGCCCCAGAGCGATCGCCCCGCCCTGCACATTGACCCGCGCCATATCGGGCTGGAGCTCGCGCTGCCAGGCCGCCACCACCGAGGCAAACGCCTCGTTGATCTCAATCAGGTCGATTTGGTCCAGCCTCAGTCCGCTGCGTTTGAGGATCTCGCGCGTGGCGGGAATCGGACCGGTGAGCATGGTGTGCGGATCTACCCCCACCACATACTGAGCCAACACCCGGGCCCGTGGCCGCAGGCCGAGCTCGCGCGCCCTGTCGCGGCTCATCACCAAGAGCGCTCCTGCTCCGTCCGAGATCTGGCTCGAGTTGCCCGCCGTGACCACTCCATCCGGCTTGAACGCCGGCTGCAGGCTGGCCATCTTCTCCAGCGAAGGGTTGTAGCGGATGCCTTCGTCCCGGTCGACACTCACCGGCGTGCCATCCTCGAGCCTGGAAGGCAGGGGCAGGATCTCTTGTTTGAACCAACCCGCCTCAGTAGCCCGTGCTGCCAGAGTGTGACTGCGAAAAGCAATCTCGTCCAGCTCCTGGCGACCGATCTTCCATATAGAGGCGATCTCTTCGGCCGAGAGCCCCTGGGGGATGATGTCGTACTGCTTCATGATCTGGGGGGTAAAGGGGGTGCCAGGCCCGTTGACAAAGCTCGCCCCCATCGGTACCCGGCTCATGCTCTCAATGCCGCCGGCAATGACAATGTCCGCATGGCCGCTCTCGATGACCGCCGCTGCGAGGTGCACGGCGTGCTGACTGGAGCCGCACTGAAAGTCAATGCTGGTGCCGGGCACTTCCTTGGGGAATCCAGCCTGGAGCAGCGCCTGCCGGGCCACATTGGCCCCCTGCTCGCCCACCTGCGACACGCAGCCCAGGATCACCTGATCCACCTGGCTCGCCGGCACGTGACAGCGCTGCATGAGCTCGCGCAGCACGTGCCCTCCCAGCTCCACCGGGTGGTAGCCGCGCAACAGGCCATTCTTCTTGCCAACCGCCGAGCGCACCGCTCCGACAATTACTGCGTCGCGCATGGGTTCGCTCCTTTGCGAACAGAGCTCGTTGTGAGCGGGCTAACGGCCGGCTCCCATCTGCCGTGGATACCTCTAGACGCTCGGCCCCGGCGAAGCGGCGCTATCCTCGGGAGGCTTGTCGGCCGGCTCCTGCTCAGACGGCTTCCTCTCGGCCTTGAGGTTCTCGACGGCTTCTTTGACCGTCTTTTCGATCTTGTCGCCGATCTTGCGACCAATGGTCGCCCAGTCGTCTTCGGGCGACGCACCGGCCCAGTTGCCCAGCCCCGTCTTGACCTGAATCTCGACTCTCCGGCCTACCTGGTCCCACGTTGCGCCGTCCTGCGCGCCTACGCCACTGGCAATGTCGGCTCGGACCCTGGCTTCTGCCGCCCGCCCCACTTCTTCCCAGGTCGACTCTGGCTTGACTCCAACCCCCGTGGCGAACCCGGCGCGTACCTTGGCTTCGATGCGCCGACCGATGACTTCCCAGCTATCGGTTTCAGTCGCACCGGCCCACGTGGCCAGATCGTGCCTGATCTGGGCTTCGATCCTTCGGCCGATGTCCGTCCAGGCTTGCTGGCTTCTGGCTTCCTCGTTCGCTTTAGGCTGCTCCTGTGTCATTTGCGGCTCCTCCTCGGTGGGATGATAAACTCGTGCCTTTCCCCATATACGCACAAAGACAGGAAAAGGCTCACGAGGCGGGGCCGCTCCGCCGATCACCGCGGGCCACAATCGCTTTCTGGGCCACTGCCCGGCCCATATCGTGAATGGCACGGTTGCTGGCCGCAATGATGTCATGAGAGGAGATGGACACCGGCGTGCCTTGCAGTTCTGTCGCCACTCCGCCGGCCTCTTGCACCAGCAGGGCGCCGGCGAGGATATCCCAGGGATGAACCGAATCCTGGAACACCAGCTCGCAGCGGCCGCAGGCCAAATAGGCCAGATGCAGCGCCGCCGAGCCCATCAGCCGCACCGACTCGACCATCGGTTGGAGCTGTCCCAGCATCGGCAGGGCAACGTGACCATTGTGTCGATAACGCTCGGATACCAGGCTGAGCGCCAGCACGCCGTCCTGCAGAGCCGCCTCGCGGTTCACCCGAACAGGAGTACCGTCGAGGTAAGCACCCCGGCCCTGTTGTGCGTGGAAGGTTTCCTGGTGCACCGGATCGAAGATCACCGCCACCACTGGCACACCACGCCGGGTCAGGGCCAGAGAGGTGCAAAAGAAGGGGATCCCGCGGACATAGTTCCTGGTGCCATCGATCGGATCGATGACCCAGGTGTACTCAGCCTCGGGCCGGGGTTGATGACCTTCCTCACCCAGAAAAGCGTGGTCGGGAAAAGCGCGGCGAATGGAGCGGACGATCAGTTCCTCGGCTTCGCTGTCGGCCTCAGTGACCAGGTCCGCTGGCCCTTTGAGTCGCTTGGCCATTGGGGTCCGAAAACGCCGCAGCGCATGTGCGCCGGCAAGACGTGCTGCGTCAATTGCCACTTCGATGGGGTCCATAGCCGTCCTTGCTGGTTCTGTACTCCGTCACTCATCGGACGGGTCTGCTGCTGCCTGCCAGTATAGCGCAATGGAACAGTTCGGCCAAGTGCCTGTCGGTGCGCTTGGCATGGCCTTTTCCCGCTGCCGAGCTGGTCCACTTTACCGTTTCCAGCACCATCAGCCGCCTCGCAAGCTGACCTTCCTAAGAAGCAGGCCCTCTACGGCCGACAAGGCCTCTGCACGCTCGCTCAGCGGGCAGGTCACAATTGCCCATGGAGCGGCTGATCCGTGCACAATTCGCGCAGCACTTCCAGGACCATCTGCGTTCCCAGTGCGAGGTTTGCCAACGAGATCCGCTCATCCATATCCTCTCGGGGGATGGTCATAGTAGCTCGGCTCCCAGACCCGGCTCCTCGGTCAACACCGCCCGGTTGCCCTCCATTTGGAAACCGCGCGCGATATCTCCGTGCACAAACAGCGGGCCCATCACCTCCCCGCTGATGAACGAGCGAGAAGCCGCGTAGAGGTGCAGCCCGGCCAGACTGGCCACGGTGCTCTCTACCATCGAGCCGACCACGCAGGGAACCCCGGCCGCACCGGCAATGGCCGTGATCTGGCGCGCCCGATACAGGCCGCCGCACTTCATCAACTTGACATTGATGAGGTTCGCCGCACCGCGGTTCACCACCGCCAGGGCATCCTGCGGCGTCTGGCACCCTTCATCCGCCATGATCGGCACCTTCACCGCGTGGGTCACTTGGGTCAACCCTTCCAGATCATCGGCATCCACTGGCTGCTCGACCCAGTCTACATTCCACTGCGCCATCCGTTGGATCGCCGGAATGGCCACCTCAGCCGTGTGCCAGCCCTGGCTCACGTCGACCCTGAGTCTGACATGCGGCCCAACCGCTTCCCTCACCGCGCGCACCCGCTCCTCGTCCTCGTCTGGCCCGGTGCCCACCTTGAGGTTGAGCCCGCCATACCCGGCCTGCACGAACATGGTCGCCACCATCGCCATCTCCTGCGGCGGCCTGAGCGGCACTACGGGATATACTTCCATTTTTCGCCTGGCACTGCCGCCCAGCAGCCGGTAGACCGGCACGCCCAGCGTCTTGCCGATCAGGTCGTGCAGTGCCATATCCAGTGCGGCCATCGCCGCCGGCTGGCCAAACGACTCTTCCTCAAACGCCGCCAGGATGGCCTCGACCTCGAATGGATCGCGGCCGATGAGCCAGGCCTCGGCTCTCTGCAGCGTCTGCCAGCACGAGTCCTGCGTCTCTCCCGTAACCAGCGTATCCGGTGCTGCCTCGCCCAGGCCAATATGCCCGTTGTCAGCGCGTACGATGAGCGATACATAGTCAAACGTCGGGAAAGAGCCATAGGCCACATCGAATGAAACGGGCGGGTAGAGACTGAAACGCTTGACCTCAAGGGACTCAATGTGCATGGCCCTCACCTTTCTAGCCGGAGCGCTGCGCGTCCAGGCCTGCTTTCTGTGGCGCGCCACGTTCGCGCCTGTCAGACGCGCCCGAGGGGAAAATCAGCGGTACCAGAGGCAGGGAAGCCAGGTTGACCAGGCAGAGCACAACGAACAAGAAGCTGAACCCCTTTGCATCGACCAGCATTCCGGCCAGCGGCTGGCCGGCGCCGATGCCGATGTTGCCAAAGGCCATGATGATGGCGAACATCGTCGCCGCAATCCGCGGATCGGTCAGGTCCATTCCTGCGGCCATATACACCGTCTCATAGTAGCCAAAGGCCAGGCCAAAGATGAGCACCGCGATCACCGCTACCAGCGCCGAGGCAGTGCCGGCCAGCGCCAGCAGTGAGACCGACGTCACGGCAAGGGCGGCCAGCAGGCTGTTGCGACGCCCCAGCCGGTCCGTGAGCGGTCCGCCAGCCAGACCACCCAGCACGGCGCCAACGCCGAACAGCGACGTGTACAATCCCACCTGCAGCATGGCAATGCCCACGCTCTCGTTCAGGAACGCACCCAGCACGCCGTTCACACTGTAAAGCACCAGGGGATAGACCAGCCCCAGCACCAGAAAGAGCCCCATCCGGCGGGTCCAGAACGAGCGGAACCCGGCCAGAGAAAAGCTCCTCTCGGCTGGCCGCTCATCCTCCTGGACCTGCAGCACCAGCGGCAGCGGCAGCAGCGTCACCACGGCGATGAACCAAAAGACGGCACTCCACGAAAGCCGCGTTACCAGCCAGCCAATGATCGCCGCCAGCAGGATCGATGCCAGCGCCCTGGCGCCGACCATTACGCCCTGAACGAATCCGCGTTGCTCTGGGGGCGTGGTGTCGATCGACAGGCCATCGGCGCAGGTGTCATAGGTGGACATACCCAGCGAGATCAGCAGCAACAACCCGAGATAGAGCGGAAAGGACGCCACCGGATTCACCAGGGGAACGAGCAGCGCGCCCAGCGCCTGAAGCAGAATGCCGATGATCATAAACGGCTTGCGATGGCCCATCCCCAGCAGGTTGACCCTGTCGCTCAGCATACCGATAAAGATCTTGAGCACAAAGGGTAATAGGGCCACCGCGCCGGCGGTACCGATCAGAGAATAGGACAGATCAAATGAGCGCAGGTAGAGGGCGTTGAACCCGGAGAAAAAGGTCAGAATCGCCCCTTCGACAAAGTAGATGGAGCCAAAGAGCAGAGCACGAAACCAACGGGACTTGTCTTGCATCACCATTCTCCTCTGGCCCTGGCGTTACGCCACACGCCCTCCGGGTAGCGGGGGTCCTCCCGCATAAGCCTCTTGAACGGTGAGGGTACCGGTCCTGGCCTGCTGGCGCCACTTGCCCTTGACCTGGTACGAGATGGCGGCAAAGGTCAGGATGTTGGCCGCCACGGTCGCCCCATCCGGCGGCGAGACGGGCCCTCTCCAGGCGATGAGCGAGCTGCTGCCGAGAGGCGAAAGCGACAGGGCCGGAGCGGTCACGGGATAGCCATCCTCTCCCCCCCAGGCCAGTACCTTGACCGCCACCATCCGCGCGAACTCTCTGCGCACCGCCAGCGGCAGAACGACCCCGCCATCACCGCCACGCGCGCCAAAGGCAGCCAGCCGGGTCAGCACAAAATCGCGCGCCACCTGCAGTTTCGAGATAGCGAACGAGCCTTCAACGGAGCGCACGCGCAGGATTCCGGCGTTGCGGATGCCCGTGTAGGCGTTGTAGCGCAAGAGAGCGCTGCTGTTCTGGGCATCGACGTAGGAACCGGTGCGCTGCCACTCGACGAAATCGGCCTTGAGCACCCAGCCCCTGAGCTCTGGCGTGATCACCAGAACGCCCACACGCGGGTCCTGATCCAGGTTGGCAATCGTCTTGCGCAGCAAAAAGTTGCCAAAGAAGAGTGTGTCTACCTGGTCCTCCGCGGGCGTGATGGAAACCAGGGGCACCACATTGGGCGTGCCCTCCGCGCTCCTGGTCGCGGCGAACTTGGGCGTCATCGCCCCGTGCAGCGCTTCCAGCAGACCCGGAGACGATTCGAGAATGGTCATTGACTTCCTCCCCCGTGCCGACGTGAGCTGGTCCCGTCTAGTCGCGGTCGATGTTCAGGTCGAGCAGGTCCGAGTAGAACGGCTCTAGCTGCAGGGCCGCCTCGCAGCGCACGACCGCCGCGCTCTCCGGTGCGCTCAGGCGTCCTCCGGTGACCTCGACCGGCGGCCCGCCAAGCAGGTCAGCGTAGCGGCCGTCGGGCAGATGAACCTCGACCTGGCCGCGCTTGCCGGCCACGTTGAACACGCCGTACAGACTGCCGCCCGACTTGACCCAGGCCGCCTGAATGCAGGGTTCTGCGGCCGTCACGACGAACTGGCCTTCCACCTGCGCCGGGTCCTTCTTGAGCTGCATCAGCCTGGTCAGGAAGGGCGATAGCTCATAGCTACCCCACTCGACCGGGTCTTTGTCGAATAGCGATGGCGTGTGCCGCGCGGCAGACTCTTGCCCGGCATAGATCAGGAAAGGCCCCTTGTTGAACGCCTCAAACGCCGTCCAGGCCAGCGCCTGTTGGCGCGACCCGGCCACGGCCATAACCCGCGCCTGATCGTGGTTCTCCACATAGCGCATCTTGGCATAGTTCTCGGGGTAGATGGCGTCCTGGAAACGCAGCATCTCCAGGTAGCGCCCCACGGGAACGCGCCCCGTTGCCGCGGCCTGCCAGATGGGCCAGATGTCATAGACATAGGTCAGGTCGAACGCCGCGTAGAGCTCGCTGTCCGAGATGGTAGGCAGGCCGATAGAGCGACGGTAGGCCACAAAGGCCGCGTGGACCGACTCGGCCAGCCAGAGCACTCCCGGCTTGACTTTGGCCACCTCTCGGCGCGCTTCGACCCAGAACTCTTGCGGCACCAGCGATGCCACATCGCAGCGAAAGCCGTCCACGCCGAACTGCGCCCAGCCGCGCAGCGTGTCGATCAAATAGGCGGTCAGCTCTGGATTGCCGTGCTTCAGGTCGATCACGTCGCTCCATTCGGGCACGGTGGTCACCGGCCGGCCTGACTTGTCCTGGTGGAACCAGTCCGGATGCTCGCGTACCAGCACCGAGTCGTGCGCGGTGTGGTTGTAGACGACGTCGATCATGACCTTCAGCCCGAGCTCGTGGGCCCGCTGGATGAAGCGGGCGAAATCGGCGCAGGTGCCGTATTCGGGATTGATGCCGCGATAGTCGGCGATGGAGTAGGGGCACCCGAGGCTGCCCTTGCGCGACACCTGGCCGACTGGATGGATGGGCATGAACCAGACCACATCGACCCCCAGCGCCTTGATGCGCGGCAGGTCCGCCTCGACCTCCAGGAACGTGCCTCTGGCGCTGTGGTTGCGCACATAGACCTCGTAGATGACCAGGTTGCGGTACTCGCGCGGGGTATCGGTAGCCATGGTCTGACTCCTCTCTCTCGGTCAATCGTTGGTGGCGCCGGACCAACGGGCCACCGGCACCAGCTCTGCGGCTGCTGCGGCGAGCTCTTCCATCCTGGAGCGGCTCAACAGCGGTTCTTCGGCCAGCGCATAGGGCAGGTCCAACCGGCGATACTTGGGGCGGCCCAGGTTGGTGTAGGCCAGCAGGTCCCACCGTTCCACCGTGGGCAGCTCCTCGCGGATGAACCGGCCGATGGCGCGGATGTTTTCCAGGTCAGCGGTGTGGCCGGGGATCACCGGAGTGCGAATCCACAGCGGCAGTCCACGCTGCGCCAGTCTCTTCGCGTTCTCCAGAATGAGGTCGTTCGAGACGCCAGTCGCCGCCCGGTGGCGCTCGGCATCGATGAGCTTGAGGTCCAGCAGGACCAGGTCCACCCACGGCAGGACGCGCTCGAACCGTTCCCAGGCCACCGCCCCGCAGGTATCCAGCGCTACGTGCAGGCCCTCCGCGCGGCAGAGCGGCAGCAGCTCGGCCAGCAGGTCTACCTGCAGCAACGGCTCGCCGCCGCTGAAGGTGACGCCGCCGCCCGACGTCTGGTAAAAGGCCCGGTCCTTGAGTATCTCGGCCAGCAGCTCTTGCGCCGTCCAGCTCTGGCCGATGATCTCCAGCGCCGCCGTGGGGCAGGCCGACACACAGCGGCCGCACAGGGTGCATTCGGCCCGTTCGATGTGCAGGCCATCCGGGTGCAGCGACAGGGCTTGCTCGGGGCAGGCCCGCACACACTCGCGCGCGCCAATGCAGCGCACGTCGTACCACACCAGGTCGAGCTGCTGCCTGAGCCCCTCGGGGTTGTGACACCAGGCGCAGCGCAGCGGGCACCCCTTGAAGAACACGGTCGTGCGGATGCCCGGCCCATCCTCAGTGCTAAAGCGCTGAATGTTAAAAGTCAGGGCGCTGGTCGGCATTCGCCTCTGCTCACAGAGCGTGGCTTTCGCGGGCGATGATCTCGTCCTGGATTTCCTTACCCAGGCCCACAAAGTAGGCATTGTAACCGGTCACCCGCACCAGCAGGTTGCGATACTCGTCGGGATGCTTTTGCGCCTCGCGCAGGGTGGCCGCGTCGATGACGTTCACCTGCAGGCAGGTGCCGCCCACCTGGCCATAGGCCCGCAGCAGGGCCATCAGCTTGGCCCGGTGCTCTTCCTCACGCAGCAGACTCGGCGAAAAGCTCATAGTGTGGCTGGCGCCGTTGGGCGCGCTCTCCAGACCGAGCTTGCCCACGCTCTTGATGACCGCCGTCGGTCCCAGCCGGTCCGCCCCGTTGACCGGGCACACGGCGTTGGACAGGAACTGCCCCTTCTTGCGCCCGTCCGGCGTAGCGGCCGTGCTGGGCGCGTAAGCGATCCAGTAGTTCCAGGAGAGGTAGCCGGCGCGGTACTGCTTGCCGGTCGGCGATGTGTGTCGGACCGTCTCTTCCGTCCAGAACCGACTCACTTCGCGGGCGATGCGGTCGGCGCGGTCATCGTCGTTGCCGTACTTGGGTGCCTTGTTCAACAGAGTTCGGCGCAGGTTCTCATAGCCCTCATAGTTGGCCAGCAGGGCCTGGTGCAGCTCGGCCAGCGACACTCGCCGGTCTTCAAAGACCAGCTTTTGGATCGCCGCCAGGCTGTCCGCGGCCGTGGCCAGGGCAATGCCTTCGACAGTCAGATAGTTGAAGCGCGCGCCGCCGGCGTTGCAGTCCTTGCCGCTCTCCAGGCAGCCGCCGACGATGCCGCTCATATAGGGCACCGGTTCCCAGCGCGCCCGTCCCTGGTCGGCCAGGTTGTTGGTCTCGATCAGTCGCAGCAGCAGGTGTCTGAGCTGGACCTTGAACGCTTCGAACAGCGCCTCGAACGAGGTGAACGCCGCCGGGTCGCCGGTCCTGGGGCCTGCCTGGCGGCCGGTGCCCATATCGCGGCCATCGTTCAGGGCCAGCTCCACCGCCTTGGCGATGTTGAGGTTCACGTCCACCGTGCCGGAGCGGTCGTCGCCGGCCAGTGTGTTCTCCAGGCAGCCCACCGGGGCATAGTCCCATAGCCGCTCCTCAGGCAGGCCCTGCCAGCGCAGCCCGGCCATCGCATTCTCGTCAAAGTTGATCAGGAAGGGCGAGCCCTGCGCCCGCCCGAGCATCTCCACCAGCCGCTCCAGCAGCCGGTCCGAGCTGTTAGCGTGGATGCGCACGTTGGGTTTGGGTTCGAGCAGGTTCATCTCCTCGATGACGTCCAGCAGCAGGAAGGTCAGCTCGTTGGCCGCATCCTCGCCCTGTTCGTTGATGCCGCCCAGAGTAATCAGTTGTCCGAACGACGCGTTGATGCCCTGGTTGGTGCCCACCCAACCCTGATAGTCATAGACATAGTTGTGCTTGATCCACAGGCAGTCCAGCCATTCTTTGGCCTGGTCGCGCGTCAGGCGGCCCTGCTCGAGGTCCGCCCTATAGTAGGGGTAGAGGTACTGGTCGATTCGTCCCGGGGACACACCGGGGCCGGGGTAGCTCTCGGCGGCCATCAGCATCATATGGGTCATCCACAGCGCCTGCAGCGCCTCGGGGAAGGTCTCGGCCGGCTGCCACGGCACCTTGCGGCAGATGCGGCTGATTTCGCGCAGCTCGTCGGCCCGCGGCCCCTGCGCCGCTGCGGCCAGCCGCTCTGCCTCGGCGGCATAACGCTCGCCGAGGATGCGCACCGCATCGGCGCAGATGGACACGGCCCGGGCCAGGTCGCGCCTCTCGCGCGACGCTCCCGGGTCGGCGGCGATGGCCTCTGCCTCGGCCTGGATCCCGGACCAGCCCAGGCGCAGCGCCCGGGGATAGTCGGGCACCAGGTGGCCCGGCACGGCGCCGCAGTTGCCAATACCCAGGTTGTTCAGCTCCTGCCACTCTTTGAAGAAGCGGTCCTCCTCGCGGTCGCGCGCCGCGCCCTCTTCGCGGTTGAGGCAGCGCGACAGGGCGGTGCTGAACTGGAATCCCACCACCAGCTCGCCCTCCAGAATCTGCACCGGCAGGTGTTTGGCCACGACCGCGCGGAAGAAGAGGGCCCGGCGGACCACCAGCGGCTCGGCCCAAAAGCCCGCTGGCAGCTCCACCGTGCTCGCCGCCGCCAGCAGGTAGCTCGACGCGCCGGGCAGGAACATGGCCATCTCGGGAACGTTCGACCAGCTCCACAGCGAATAGACCTGGTCCCACGGCGTGCCGGTGCTATAGGCGCGCACCTCGTTGCGCACGTCGCGCTCGTAAAACGAAAAGTACTGCTGGCGCAGTTGCTGCACGCGAGGGGAGAGGGAACCGGCAGCGGACCAGAGCTGCGCCGGGGCAACGACCTGGCACGATGGGGTCTGGGTGGTCATCAGGACACCTCCGGTGCGAATCGGGCATCAGGTTGACGGGGAACAGTATAGCCGATGGTCTGGCCGGCGGCAAAGGTGGCGGTGGTAGGAGTGCGGAGTAAGTAGGCGAAAGGTCTGTCGGACGGGGTAAGCCTGTCCCGATAGTGAGCACTCGGACACCTGAGCGGAGAACCGTAATGCTCTGCGACAACTGCAGTCTATCATGGCTGGGGGATTGGTTCATAGTTCACGCTTCAGCGTGTCCGAATCCGGAGCGCTAGAGCGCCTCTGTAGACCACCGCAGAGACCTTCGGCAACTACAAACCAGGACAGTTGCCAAAAAGCCTTTGCCAGCGGCGCCAGGGCCTGTCGCGAGCACAAACCCCGGGTTTGTTCCAGACTCTCGCCGTGGCGGGAGCTAGAAACCGGCCCAGAAAAAGCGCACGATCAGCGGCAGCAACAGGCGGCCCGGCGGCACGGTGGACGTCGGGGTGCTGCCCGGGGTGCGCGTGGCGGTCGGGGTTCGCGCAGGCAGCAATGTCCAGGTGGGGAGCTCGGTCGATGTAGGGCTGGCGGTGGGCGTCGGCGTGTGCGGGCCGGTCGGGCTGGCCGATGGCGTCGGCGTGACCGACGGCGCCAATGTCGCCGTGGCGGTGGCCGAGGCCGTGGCGACTGGCGTGTCGCTCGAGACCGCGGTGGGGGTGGCAGTGACCGTCGGCGACACGGTCTCTGTCGCCGTAGCCGTGGCAGTGGCGGTAAGCGTGACGGTCGGCGTCTCGGTCGGCGGGGCGGTCGCGCTGGCCGTGGGCGTCGGAGTGACCGTGTCGGTTGGCGCAACCGTCGCCGTTGGCGTCGCGCTCGGCGTGGGCGAAGGAGTCGCCGTCGGTGTCGGGGTGGCGCTGGGTGTCGGCGTCAGCGTGTCAGTGGGCGTTGGCGTGCCGGTACTCGTCGGTGTGCTCGTGGCGGTGCTGGTCGGCGTCGGGCTACTCGTGGCAGTGGGAGTGCAGGTCGGGGTCGGCGGGGCCGGGCAGTAGAACACCTCCAGCTTGGGCCGGCGATCCAGCGCCGGCGAGTTGGCCGAGTAGAAGCGAAACTCCTGACTCAGGCCAGAGCCGATCAGGATCAACCCCTCGTTGGACGAAGGCAAGTCCACCCAGCCCTGCACCGCCTCGCGTACGGGGAAGAGGCGCCACCGCCACTCGCTGCAGCGTTCCACGAACAGGGTGCTCACCGGCAGCAGCTCGCGGTCCAGCGCGCCGTCGGCACCGGCCACGGTCCAGGCCTGCCCGACCACTGCCCTCTGCCAGGTGGCTTCGGCGGCCGTCCAGTGGCGCCGCAGGCGATACAGCCCCACGGTCGAGTCGAACAGGTCGTTCTTCTTGTAGGTGTCCTGGGCCAGATGCAGGGTTGCGCTCTCGATGTACGAGCCAGGCGGGATGAGGCTCAGATCAAAGCGCAGCAGCGGCCTCACGCCCCCGTTGGCATCGTTCTTCATCCGCAGCACGGCCGAGGTTCCGTAGGACACGGTCGGATCATCGATGTTGATGTATGTGTCGCTGACCCCGTTGTAGGCCGTCTCGGGCAGCACGCCCTGCTGGAACCAGAGGCGCACCGGGGTGCAGGGCAGCGTGGGAGTGGGGCTCTGGTAGGGCGTCTCGGTGGGCGTGGCGCTTTCGGTGCGCGTGGGCGTGAGCGTCGGGCTCGGACCGGCGGTAGCGGAAAGGGTCGGCGTGAGCGTCGGCACGGTCGGCGACGGAGTGATCGGCGTGGGCGTGGCCGTGTCAGTTGGTGTCAGGGTTGGTGTCACCGGTGTCGGCGTCAGCGTGTCCGTGGCCGTGGGCAAGGGGGTCACGGGGGATGGCGAAGGCGACGCGGTTGCGGTGGCGGCCAGAGTGGCCGAAGCCGTGGCGGAGGCCGTCGGGCTGCGCGTGGCGGTGGGTGTGGCAGTTGACGTGGCAGTGGGCCCGCCCGGCGTGGTGAGGGTGGGCGTTGGCGTCCGAGAGACAGTTGTGGTAGCGGTGGGCGTATGGCTCGGCACGGGAGACAGGGTGGCTGATGGAGTGGCGGTGGGAGGCGTGGGAGTGAGCGCTGCCCCGGCCACCAGGTCCAGCCGCACCGGGTGGTCGCGGTCATAGCGGTAGACACTGGTCGGCGTTGCCGGCAGACCATTGAGATAGAAAGTGACGACGTCGCCGTCGTTCGCTCCGTTCTTGGCCGGCGGGGTCAACTCATTCGCATCCACCGGCATCATCGGGTATGCGCCGGCTGTGCTGGTGGTCCAGAAACCAACCTTGAGCGAGCCAACAAAAGCCTCCACGCACGTTCCAGCGGGAGCCGGATCGGTTCCGATATAGGCCAAACCATAGTACGCCGTGGAGCGCTGCGAGCGAGGAAAGATCATGCCGGCGGAGCAATCGGCCTGCGGTGAGGCCGCCCCCTGGCCCGCGTAGCCGAGAGCCATTGCGCCTGCGCCCGCAGTCGGAGCAGCTGCGGAAGGCGCGAGAGGCAGCAGGCCGAGAAGGAGCAGGGCGCTGATCAGGCCGCCAAGGGGCGTTGCGCGCTTCATCTCATCTCGTTCAGGCCGCTCTCACGCGGTTCGCCCGCGCCGGCTGGCAGCGGCGGTCTCGCTCACCGGGGTGGCGCACCGTTGAACAT